>NZ_JACJPL010000032.1 GCF_014696065.1 Leptolyngbya sp. FACHB-261
GGCTTCTGTTGCACCAGAAGTGCCTCAGAAACCAGTTCGGCCTTGAAGACCCTTAGGTCCTCTCCGCCTCACTTTTCTTTTCCTTGACGAGGTTCTTGTGTGCTCGTTGGCTTCTAAACTATTCTATTATCCAGGTCCGGAGCGGTTAGTTCGGGAGGTGGGGGTCGCTTGCGCTTGCCTTTCCCGACCGCTTGACCAATATAGCTACCTCCACTCCCTTAAGTCAACCCCCAAAACACGAGATTTTCTAAACTGGCTGAAACGCTTGTCAGTAAAGGCTCTGAGGCTCATGGTAGGGTGGTTTTTGATGAGCGAATGGGGAGGAGTCATGAATTTTCAAGCGATTATCAGCACGCTGCATAGGTTCTGGGCTGAGCAGGGATGTTTGATTGCGCAGCCCTATGACACAGAGAAGGGGGCTGGGACGATGAACCCTCATACATTTCTACGAGCGATTGGACCAGAACCCTGGAGTGTTGCTTACGTAGAGCCCTCACGCAGACCAACGGACGGGCGTTACGGTGAGAATCCAAACCGGTATCAGCACTACTACCAGTACCAGGTTCTGATTAAGCCATCGCCCAACAATATTCAGGAGGTCTACTTAGAGTCTCTGCGGGGCTTAGGGATTAAGCCGGAAGATCACGACATTCGATTTGTTGAGGATAACTGGGAGGCTCCGACTTTAGGAGCCTGGGGGGTGGGCTGGGAAGTCTGGCTAGACGGAATGGAGATCACCCAGTTCACTTATTTTCAACAATGCGGCGGAATTGATTGTCGGCCCGTACCGATCGAAATCACCTACGGCTTAGAGCGGTTGGCGATGTATTTGCAGGGGGTTAATGACATCAAGGACATCCAGTGGACCGAAGGAGTGACCTACGGAGATGTGCATTTACAGGGTGAGGTCGAAGAATCAACCTACAACTTTAAGACGTCAAATCCTGACATGTTGCTAACGTTGTTTGGTCTATACGAGCAAGAGGCCAGCGCACAGATTGAGGCAAAGTTAGTGCTGCCAGCGTTTAACTATGTATTGAAGTGCTCTCACACTTTTAATCTGTTGGATGCACGCGGCGTGATTTCAGTAACGGAGAGAGCCCGTTACATTGGGCGAATCCGGAACTTGGCTCGACGGGTAGCACAACTTTACCTAGCGCAACGACAGGAAATGGGCTTTCCACTTGGCAACGCGAGCCTGCTCCAGAATGCAGTAGCCTGAGCGCACGGGCGCGGGAAATTGACGAAAATTGCTAAGATTCGGTATCTCTGCAAGTAAGCCATAGGTCAAGCCATACTCATAGGATTTAGCCTCATTGATTAGGATTAGGACTTAGTTTCTATGCATTATCTGCCTAGCCGTCTGTCAATTTTTGTAGACGGCAATAATATGTTCTATGCACAGCAAAAAAATGGTTGGTTTTTTGACCCTCGACGGGTACTAGAGCACTTTACTGCACGACCAGGGGTTTCCTTAGTCAATGCCTTTTGGTACACAGGCCTGAAGGACCCACAAGATCAGCGAGGCTTTAGAGACGCTCTGATTAGTCTGGGCTATACAGTACGCACTAAATTGTTGAAGGAATATTACGACGATAACTCAGGGCGCTACTCGCAAAAGGCAAATTTAGATATTGAAATTGTTGTAGATATGTTTAACACAGTCGATCAGTACGATCAAGTGGTGCTGTTTAGTGGAGATGGTGATTTTGAACGGGCAGTAGAGTTACTTCGGGGTCGAAAAACACATATTACTGTGGTTTCGACGGAGGGAATGATTGCCCGGGAGCTGCGTAATGCAACAGATCGATACATTGATCTGAATGATATTCGCAAACATATTGAAAAGGCTGACTACTGACTCCCATGCCCTTTTTCTCATTAGATGAACGGTTAACCGCTTTGGGCAATCGAGTTCTGGAGCAGACTTGGGAAACCTTTTCGCACCGCGGCTTAGCTCGTAATCAATTGGCTCTGACTTGGTTGGTTTACGATACACCTGTCTTTGTTAATACTGGAGGGGCGCTCTCAGCTGAGGAGTTTTGGAAGCAGTCTGTGCGCGGCTTCAGCTACCGAGGTGTGGAGCGTCTCTACCCGGCTAGTGTGGTGAAATTGTTTTACCTCGTCGCGGTGCATGAGTGGTTGCAATCTCAGATGATCGCAACCTCGCCTGAGTTAGATCGGGCTGTGCGTGACATGATCGTTGATTCCAGTAACGATGCGACAGGTCTGGTCGTGGATTCACTAACCGGGACGACCAGTGGACCAGAACTACCGGCTGGTCCTTTTGAAACTTGGCAATCGCAGCGCAACATTGTGAACCGCTACTACCAATCTTTAGGCTGGGTAGAGTTGGAAAGCATCAACGTCAATCAGAAAACTTGGTGCGATGGACCCTATGGGCGTGAGCGCGCCTTTTTGGGGGAAATGCTGGAAAACCGCAACATGTTGACCACTGATGCAACAGCCCGTTTGTTACACAGTATTGTTGGGGGTGTGACAGTGAGCGCAGCTCGTTCTCAGGAGATGATGGGCTTATTGCGGCGCAGTCTAGACCCCACAGAACTGGCTGCTCATCCGGAGAACCAAGTTACTGGTTTTTTAGGAGCGGGGCTACCAGCAACAGCTCGGCTCTGGTCCAAAGCAGGCTTCACCAGCACGGTCCGCCATGACGCCGCTTACATTGAACTTCCTGACCGGGCACCTTACCTGTTGGTAGTTTTTGCAGAAGGCCGCCATCAAAGCCAAAATGAGGAATTGCTGCCCTTGATCTCGGAGCTGGTCGCTGAGGCAATGAAGGAAGCTGTAGCGTGACGGCTGAGAAATCAGGCTTATTCTTTATTGCCTTGGTGCCGCCGCAGGAGATTCAAGCACAGGTCGAGACAGTTCGCGATCTTTTTGTGGAACGCTACGGAAGCGCTCACGCTAAAAAGTCGCCTCCCCACATTACGCTGAAAGCACCGTTTCATTGGCCTAAAGACCTGCCTGAGCCTCGGCCAGAAGCAGAGCTGCATCAGTTTTTGAGACAGTTTAGCCAAGACCAAGCTCCCTTTGCAGTGGCGCTGGATGGCTTCAGTAGCTTTCCGCCACGGGTGATCTATCTACGAGTAGAAAACAGTACGGCCTTGAACCAGATTCAAAAGACTGTGGTTCAAGGCCTAAAGTCTAGCTTCGGTCTGGCTGCGGGAGGGCATGAGAACCGATTTGTACCCCATATGACTGTGGCTTTTAAGGATTTGACACCCCGTAACTATCACTTAGCTTGGGCTGAGTTTGCCTCTCAGCCTTTACGCCTAGACTTCATGGCGACAGACCTAGTGTTGCTAGCCCACAACGGACAGCGGTGGCAAGTGGAGGAGCGTTATCCGTTTTTGCAAACCACTTCTAGGCACTAATACCGCTCAGTCGAGTTCCCCAGCCAGAATTTGCGAAACCGCCCCTTTCATATCGGTTCGGAACTCGGTGATATTCACGCGGCTCAACAACCAAACCGCCAAAATCATGCCGATGGCCTGGACGGTAAAAACGAGGCCGTAGGCCATTACAGGTGACGTGAACAGTTGGCGACCCAAGTCTAGGATTGCACCACCCGTTACTGTGGCTAAAGCTCGCGCCATTGCTTGAGCCAGTCCCCAAGCGCCAATAAACGTACCCGCTGTTTCTGCAGCGGTGAGATCTAACATCAGGCTGACAGCACCAGTAGTAGTGACTCCCGAAGCCAAGCCGAATACAAAGAGAACAGCTTGTAGCAGCTTTTGATTGGCCGTGAAGCCAGATAGAAGTAATAGGCCAAAGCAAGCTGCAACTAATAAGCAGCCTAGCCGTGCCGTATTTTGCTTACCCAAGCGAGGGGCTAGCAGAAAGCCGGTTGCGCTTAAGCCGATGAGAGTTCCCATCCCCCAGAAAGCGTTAAGCTTGGTTGTCTCGGCAATCGCCATCGCGAATACTTCGCCACCATAGGGCTCCAAAACAGCATCCTGCATAAACAGGCTGATGGTCATTACCAATAGAAAGGTAAAAAAGATTCCAGTTTGACGGCTAGCGGTTAATACTTTTAAGGCTTTGCCTAAAGTAATGCCGTCTTCTCGGTCAACCAAGCTGGAACGGGAAGTGTAACGCGAATAGCGCCTCTCAATGCCAACCGTTGCAAGCAGGGCCAAGCCGAAAACGATCGCTGGCACAATTGCAAATAGACGATTGATTGAGGCTTGTAGAACTGCTAGGGGGGCATCTAAAGCTAACTGCTTGAGTAAACTGCTACCCATAATGGCGCCAACAACGATGCCAACCATGAGCATTGACCAAACAACCCCTACTAACTTGGACCGATTTTCTTCATCGGAGACATCAACTAATAGGGCAGCGAACGGGGTCGAGCTGCAACTGAGCGCCAAACCATAGAGAGCAAAAGCCAGGGCTAATAGAGCCGCCCAACCATAGGTCGCTAGCGTCCAGCCCTGATTTTGTAGACTGTCGCCTAAGCGCCACATGACCTGCACAGCCAGAAACACGGCTATTGAAAACAGAGCTGCCCCGAGCCAGACGTAGCCGGTTCGATGGTAGCCTCGAATCGGCTTAGCGTCGGACATCTGACCAAACCAGAGCCGAGCGGGGGAAACAAACTGGTGCATGGCAATTGCACCGGCAGCAATCCAGGCAGTAACTTTAAGTTCCCCAATCAGGACTCGGTTCAATACCCCCAGAGCAAGCACCGACATGATGCCTAACCCCATCTGAAACAGACCCAGCCGGAACATGGTAAAAACATTTACTTTAGGTAGAGCAGTTGCGACTGGGGCATTCAACGCTCCTCCAGTTCCGGAGTCATGATTGCTACTCGTCATATCGGTTTGTGTAATACGTTTTCAACATATACCAGTTAAAGAGATGGCACTGCGAGTCTACGGAAATCGACGCTTACGTACCCTGGAAGGATTGGCAACACGGCCAACGCCAGGGCGCGTACGGGAGGCCCTATTTAATATTTGGCGGGACAAAATTGAGGGTTGTCACTGGCTTGATCTGTGCACTGGCATTGGTAGTTTAGGCGCTGAAGCCCTACTGCGGGGAGCCCAATCGGTAGTAGGGATTGAGCTAGCTGGAGCTGCTGTCCGAGTGATCGAAGAAAACTGGCAACGCTGTGCCCAGGAGGGCCAAAGTTTTGAAATCATTCGAGGCGACGTGGTCCAGGGAATCCACCGTTTACGTCAGAAGGAGTTAACCTTTGACTGCATTTACTTTGACCCACCTTATCAGAGTGACCTCTATGAGCCAGTACTCAATAGCATTGCTCCTTTACTAAAGCCACAGGGGGAATTAGTAGCTGAACACCTACCTAGACGACGCCTACCTGAGATCATCGGAGGACTAAGTCAAGTTGAACAGCGAGTATATGGACACACCAGTCTCAGTTTCTACCAACTGCGCGATGTTGACTAGAAAATTTTGCAGAATTTGCCCGAGCTGAATCAGTTCTAGATCTGGTGCCCCAGCATCTCAAACGCCGCTATTGATAGTACTGCTCAGCTTCTGCTTCTTTAAAATATCAACTTCAACCGTGCAATATCAATCGAATATTGACTGGGAAAACTAAATTTTTTGGACTGGCAAAGGATTGCAAGAGTGTTATTGTGACTCTTACACAGGCAAATTGACATTCTCATCCATTTTTGTTCACTATTTCCTGTAGCTTATGGATCTTTGGGAGCAGATGAGCCGTCAGCGGGTCCAGCACATCGTTGATAGCTATGAGCTAAGCGGTAAAGAACCGCTTGAGTTTCAACGGCAGCTTGAGACCCTGTTACAAACTTGGGACATTGCTCGCGTAGAACTAGCATTGTGTGAAGTCCTAGTGCAATCTTGGCTACGTGTGCCACTGCCTAGAGGAACCGCTTTTTTGCAATTGACGGCTGCCCTCCTACAAGCTTGGGAAACAGGTCTTGCTGAGCCTAGTTTGACACCTATCCAATTTCAGCGCATTACTGGTCTTGAGAGTTCATTTAAGGCAACAGAATCGGCTTTAGAAGCAGAGCAAGAGCTGCCAGCGATGGTGCGTGAGCGTCCTTCCAAGCCACTGCCATCCTGAGTCTTTACAAGTCTCTATAACTTCTGCAAGAACTGCAGAAGTCCATTAATTTGACAGGTCAACTTTTCAGCCGAGTTTGTAGAAACTGGCTGAGTACCATTAGTTGGCGGGCATCTGGACTGGCAATCGGGCGAGCGTACTGAATTTGCTGCATGGCCTCCGATAGAGAATAAGACTCAAACACGATCAGGTAGGCTGCGCACACTAAGGGTGAGCGTCCAACCCCAGCCATGCAATGTACATAGGTGTGATGTCCCTCAGTTCGCCACTGGCCTAGGACTTCCATACACTGGCTCAACTGCGTCACCTTAGGCACTCCCCCTAGGAGGCCATCTGGGATCGGTACCCGCGTCCAAGTAAATTGGCTTTTGAGCCGAATGGGCAGGCTGCCCTCATGAATCTCGTTCAGGGTCAAGACGGCCGTAATGCCCTGTACACGCAGGCGTTCCAGATCTTGAGCTTGGGGAAATGGCCCTAGCGCGAGATAGTTTGGAATAACCCAGGCAGGTTCTCTCCAGTTGTATGGCTGATCTGCCATGGACAGGCTAGGGCGAGAGTAAGAGTTCGAGACGTGGCCGGGGGAGTGGAGGCAACTGCAATAGCAGCCGCCCAAAAGCGAAAACTGGGCAAGAGGGCAGAACACGAGGACCTAGCCCAGTAATACTCTAGTGCCCTTAGCTCACCTCGCCTATCCTTCACACCATGGCACCATCACTAATAGCAAGGAGGGCGATCAGATGGAACTGCCATCTAACCGCCCTCCTTGCCTGATCAGCTGAAATAGAAGCCTGTTTCAGCGAGGCCTAGCTCGCATCGGGATCTCTTTCAACTGACTTCTTCACTTTGCCTTCCAGCAGATCTTCGAAATTGCGCTCAACGGTGCGGGTGCTCTCGACCGAGCTATCGGGTGGATTTGTTGCCTTTCCCGCGTTGGCACCAAAGCCACTGTCTCTATCCGTTACTGACCGTGAGGTTTTCTCTACGGCTCCCTTGACTGAATCACCAGCATTTCTAGCGCGGTTACCTGTGTCGCTGACGGCGCCCTTAATCGTGTTCTGGATTTTGTCGCTGGCTTGCTCAACGCCATTTTTAGCATCTTGGCGCAAAGCTGTGGTGCGTCGCTGCGTGCTGCCTAGTGACTCGTCTAAAGCGCTGCTTACGTTATTCGTAGCGCTTTTAGTTACGCCTTTGACCTTCTCCCGAGCCGTGCCAACAGCGTTGTTTGTCCCTTCCTGGACCTTCTGAGCACCCTGTAGGGCTCGCTCAGCGTTGGTCTGAGTCTGGTTGGCACGCTTATTCATCTCTTGAACACCGCGGTCTAAGTTGCTCTCAGCATTGCGCTCAAAACGCTTGACCTTGGCATCAGCAGTGGGATTATTTGTACGCTCAGCTGCCCGCTCCATTGTAGTTTTGGAGCGTAGTTCCCCATCATTATTCACTCGTTCGGTAGCATTACTAGAACGCAGGTCGCCGCTGTACGTCCGAGTATCTGGGGTTGAGCAAGCAGTGGTGACGGCTAAAACCAACCCAAGCAACACAACACCCAATAGGGTTTTAAATCTTTTCATCCTGTACATATCTCCCAAAACAATCACCCTCACCATAGGGATCAGAGGATCGCCCTAGCCTCTGGCCGCAGAGGGATCCTCTAGGTGAGTCTCTGCTAGCACGATTTCGTTATGGTCGGTACTGTCCTATTCTGGGTGGGTTGGCTGTTTACTGCGCCTACCCACTTACCCCGGTTCAAAGACGATCTATGAAACGCATGATCTCTCGCCTATTTGCTTTGGTTCTAGTCGCCGTAGTCGGCTTGATGGGTTGCACTGCTGATCCAGGAGGCATGACCGGGGACTATCGCCAGGACACTCTTTCTCTAGTGGGTAGTTTGCGCAACGCCGTCGAAACTCCTGAGGACAGTCCCAATAAAAAAGAACTTCAGAAGGAAGCGCGGGTTCAGATCAATGCCTTCGCTGCTCGCTACGGTCGCGATTCTGGCAAATCTACGCTGACCTCATTTACAACCATGCGCACTGCGCTCAACTCGCTGGCTGGTCACTACAGCACTTACCCCAACCGGCCCGTACCTGAGAAGTTGAAGAAGCGTTTGCTTCAAGAACTTCAGCAGGTTGAAGTTTCGTTGGAAAGGGGTCGTTAGCCACAGCTCAATTCGCTAGAGCTTGTGAGTTGAGGCTGAGTAACAGCACAGCGATCCCCACCCAGATCCAGCACATCCATCTTGTTAACCGCAGGGCCTGCTCAACAGCTCCTGCGGTTATGGTTTGTTTGGAATCGCCTAGCAGCGGTTTAACCTTCAGTACCCCTCGATAGGTATTGGCTCCCCCCAGTTGCACCTCTAAAGCAGCCGCATAGGCGCACTCGCTCCAGCCAGCATTGGGACTAGGGTCAGCAGAGGCATCCCGTTGACACAGACGCAGGACTTGAGCCGGACGACCCGAAAGCAAGGCAATACTCAACACGCCTAAACGACAAGGCAGCCAGGTAGCAGCATCCTCTGTCCGGGCACTACACCAACCGAGATCGGTGTATGGAGCTTCTCGATAACCCACCATTGAGTCCAGCGTGCTGAGGGCTTTGTAAGCCATGGCGACAGGAGGGGCACCCAGCGGCGTAAAGCTGCCCACAATGGCATAGAACAGAGGGGCTAGCACCCCATCAATTGCATTTTCGCTGACCGTTTCGAGAGTGGCTCTCAGAATCTCAAGCTGACTCAAGTTCTCGGTATCGCGACCTACGTAGCGGCTGAGCCGGAGTCGTGCTTGCTCAAGGGAGGGCGCTGCCAAGACCTCATGGGCGGCATCTCGCAAACTGCGTTCTGCGAAACAAGAGGCCAATAGGATGCTAGCGGTGCCTAAACCGAACCAGGGGTGAATTTGCTGGGCTACAGCAATCAGCAACCAAGTTAAGCTGCCACTGCCCAGCACTAGGATCAGCATGAGTACCACGCCTGCTAGCTTTTGGAGAACAGGTGAGGATAGCCGTTTCCAAACTAAATCTCTGTATTGAGCAATGACCCAACCCATGACACTAACCGGGTGAGGCCAGCTCCAGGGATCTCCCAGCAACCAATCTAGACCCGTTGCTAAAATTAGAATGAGAGCCGTTTCTGGTACTTTCCCAGGCATTAGAGCTGGCACTAGCGCTCAAGACTCGCGTAGAACGTAGCCAACGCCGCGCACGGTTTGAATTAGGCGCTTCTCTCCTTCTTCTTCAATTTTGAGGCGCAAATAGCGGATATAGACCTCAATCACGTTGGATTCACCCATGAAGTCATAGCCCCAGACATTTTCTAAGATCTGTTCACGGGTAAGCACTTCGCGTGGGTGTTCCATCAAATAGCGCAGCAACTCAAATTCTTTGGCCGTCAGTTCGATCGATCGTCCACCACGGGAAGCCTCATGGCTAACCGAATCTAGCAACAGGTCTTGAAAGCGGAGTTGATGCGGGGGTGTAGGGTGATGAGTGCTGCGCAGATAGAGACGAACTAGCTTCAGGAATTCGTCACTACGGTAAGGTTTAAGAATATAATCGTCAGCACCGGACTCTAAGCAGGCCACCCGGTCGTCAACCTCATCGCGGCCCATTAGCAGCAGCAAGGGAATTTGCAAGCCCAGCGCCCGCAGATGACGACACAGCCACAGTCCTGATTCACCTCCAAGGAAGCGATCAACCACCACCAGATCCGGCTGGAGGCGCTGAGCTTGCTGGAGACCTGCAGGGGCATCATGGGCAATAGTTGCCTCATAACCTGCTTCACACAGATCCAGGCTAAGGTGCTCGGCTAGGGGGACATCTGCCTCCACAATTAACACCCGTGGAGCCGTCTGGGGGGAAGGGGATTGAGCTGCAACGTCAGTACTCATGGCGCAACTCCTCGTTTTAAGATGTCCACCTCTTCAACCTACCTTACTAAAAGTGGACTTGTAGCCTATCGATTTGCAAGAGAATGCTGAGTCTATCAAGATAAACAGCTTGGATTTTAGTAAAAGCCTTATCCTAAGGAGTTACCAGATATTGCCCCCGGCTTCCATGCTGCTTTTACACGGCACTTGGCTTCTGGAGTCTAACCAGTCTCCAGGCTTTTTCATCTGGGCGGAGGGTGAAACCTGGCGCGGCAGTGCTCAAGAGGTTCATCCTTTTCAAGCAGCCCATCGCGACCTGCTCCTAGCCCTGTTCACCTTAGCGGATGAATTGGCAGAGTTGGTGGAATCTCCGCCTGGCCCTGTAAACCACACTCTGATCTTGCCTTCCACTAAGGCAGGCCCTTTACCCTCACCGCAATGGCGAGGGCATATTAACCTACGCCCTAATTTAGAAAAGCCTCAGTTACGAGCTTGGCAGGTTACTGGGTTAATGCTGACGCCAGCTCAAATTCTGGAGATGCTGCCTGTTGTGCCAGATCCAGAAGTACAGACACCTGAGGAATTAGAACAAGAAGGCGTATTATATGGCGTTGACTTACGTTACTGGCGAGAAGTAACGCTGCTTGCGCAACAGTTGCTCATCCACCAGCAGTACGTGCCTGCCCTCTCAGGTGATCGCCAAATTAGCCGTTCGCGTTGGCTGCCGGTGTTTGAGACGAATTGGTCGCAGGTAGCTCTGTACCGGCTAGGGGCTTCGATGCCAGGCATTTGTCGCGCCCTCAAAGCCTCGGGTCCACTACGAGAACCCGCTCCCGACTCACCAGCTCTGTTGAGGCAGGTCTTGGAATTGCTGGTTAACACTGGGGCGCGGCGGGTGCTCAGTCGTACTGGCTGTCCTGAGGGTCTAGACCCCAATAATCCCAACGCCATTAATGCCTGGCTCGCCAGCCTGCACACTTATAACGACCAGTTCCGCTGCCCAGCACCGATTGTGGCGCTCTTGCGCGAGTGCATTCAAGGCTGGCTGAAGCCGGTACTGACTAATTGGGAAGAGAATTTCGCGGTGTCTTTACGTCTGGCACCACCGGAAGACGGGAAGCGTTGGCTGCTGGAATTAGGCGTTCAATCCCGTGAGGACTCAACGGTGCGGATCAGGGCTGCTGATCTCTGGCGGCCTGACGAGACAACAATCGTGGCAACAGGGGGTCAAGTCAATGCGGTGCGCAACAAACTGCGCGACGGCTTGGCAATAGCGGCACACATTTTTCCGCCTCTTGCTCGTTTGGTTCGTTCAGCAACGCCGAGTTTGCGCTACCTGAGTACAGAGGAAGCCTATAACTTCCTGCGCGATGCTGCTACTGCCCTAGAAGCTCAAGGGCTAGCGGTGCAGGTTCCCAACTGGTGGAAACAAAAATCATCGAAGTTGGGAGTCAGCCTGGAGGTCCGCCAGACGGAAGGAGCCAGCCAGATGGGGCTCGACCAGGTCTTGCAGTACAACTGGAAATTAGCCTTGGGGGGTCAAAGTCTGACCTTTGAGGAGTTTCAGGCTTTGGCGGCGCAGAAGGTACCCTTGGTCAACGTACGTGGGCAATGGGTCAATCTGGACCCGAACGAAGTGGAAAAAGCAATTGCCTTCTGGGAACGCCAGCAAGGCTCCGGTGAAATGCGCGCTGGTGAGTTTCTACGCCGCAGCTTGGCGCAAGACAAGGGCAGTTTGGGTGGCCTCGAAATCCAAAACTTCGACGCCCAGGGCATGCTGGGAGACTTTCTCAGTCGTCTCAAGTCCGGCGATCAAGTCGAGCTCCTAGGCGCACCTCCAGGCTTAGAAGGGCAGTTACGCCCCTATCAAGAACGGGGAGTATCCTGGCTGGGCTTCTTGCATAAATGGGGTTTAGGCGCTTGCTTAGCTGACGATATGGGCCTGGGAAAAACTATTGAGTACATTTCCCATTTGCTTTGGCTCAAGAAAGAGAACCCCAAAAAGTCACTTAAGGTTCTGCTGATTTGTCCAACCTCTGTAATTAGTAACTGGAGCCGGGAAGTGCAGAAATTTGCGCCTAGCCTCAGTGTGCTCATTCAGCACGGCTCTAATCGCTTGAAAGGCCAGGAGTTTATCAAGTCAGCTTCAAAGCATGATCTAACTCTGACCAGTTATGCCCTTGCCCTGCGTGACCTCAAAGATCTCAAAAAAGTAGAATGGAGCGGGGTTGCACTGGACGAAGCCCAGAATATTAAGAATCCAGATGCCAAACAAACTAGAGCGATTAAGCAGCTTGCCCAAGGCTCTCGCGTGGCATTAACCGGTACCCCAGTCGAGAACCGCCTGGGCGAACTGTGGTCAATTATGGATTTTCTAAATCCTGGCTATCTAGGCAATTCGGAGCGCTTTAAGGAGGAGTTTGCCCTACCCATTGAGCGACACCAAAGCGAAGAAGCTGCGGGTCAATTGCGTGCGTTAGTGCAGCCTTTTATTCTGCGTCGGCTGAAAACAGACCCTACGATTATTCAGGACTTACCCGAAAAACAAGAAAGCAAGGTCTACTGCAACCTCAGCAAAGAACAGGCCAGTCTGTATCAGGCAGTGGTGCAGGATACGATGAAGAAGCTAGAGGGAGCTGAAGGTATTGCCCGTCGCGGTATCATCTTGGCAACCTTGACCAAACTCAAACAGGTCTGCAATCACCCCGCTCAGTTTCTCAAGGAAGGCGGTATTCTGGCCGGACGCTCCGGTAAGTTAAACCGCTTGAGTGAATTGATTGAAGAAATTGTAGATGAAGCTGAGAACGATAAAGTGCTTATCTTCACGCAGTTTGCGGAGATGGGCAAAATGCTGCAAAAGCATTTGAAGTCGCAATTTCAGCAGGAAGTTCCATTCCTCTATGGCTCCGTTTCTAAGCAGAAGCGAGATGAAATGGTCAACGAATTTCAGCAGGAAACAGGCGGGCCTCAATTTTTCATTCTCTCGATTAAAGCCGGCGGTGTGGGTTTGAATCTTACTCGGGCCAATCATGTGTTCCACTTCGATCGTTGGTGGAATCCAGCTGTAGAAAACCAGGCCACTGACCGCGCTTTCCGGATTGGTCAGAAAAAGAATGTGCAGGTTCATAAGTTTGTCTGTGTGGGGACGCTAGAGGAGCGGATTGACCAATTGATTGAAAGTAAAAAAGCGCTGGCAGAACAAGTTGTTGGCGCTGATGAAAACTGGCTCACCGAGCTCTCAACCGACCAATTGCGTGACCTCTTCTCACTCAGCCAAGAGGCGCTGGAGGACTGATGGCAGATACTTCTTTCACGAAACCAGTGGCAAATAATCGACAGGGACGTTTTGCCACTAGCCTCTGGGGTGAGCGTTTTGAAAGGTTGGTTGAAACTGCTAATGACCAGAATCGTCTGCTGCGAGGTCGCACCTATGCCCGTCAGGGCCGTATTGTCGATCTCAAGGTAGAAACAGGTCGCTTTGAGGCGACAGTTCAGGGTTCCTATAGCAAGTACAAGCTTTCCTTCAACTTACCCACTTTGGATGCTGCCATCTGGGATAAGTTGGCCGGTCTGATTCGAGCTCAGCCAGGCTTGCGGTTACAAGTATTGGCAGGACAGTGGCCGCCCACAATCGTAAATTTGCTGGATCAGGTGCGGCGCAACTGGTTACCGCTTAGCATTCGCAAACTTTCAATGACCTGTAGTTGCTATGACTACGGCAACCCCTGCAAACACATCGCCGCCGTTTGCTATTTTCTGGTAGAGCAAATCGACCGAGATCCAACGCTTCTACTGGTGCTTTTAGGAGCTGATCTCAAAGAGCTTCAAGCGTTGGTTCAGTCTCATTCGGGTGCGGCCGTTGCTGCCCTCGATCTAGCGAATTTCTGGGCAGAGCCAGAGTTCTATGTCTCAGAGGACAATTTCCTACCGCCCAAACAGAATTTCATGCTCTTACAAAAGCTGGGTGCTTTTGGATCGGCTCGCGATACTGAATTAGTTCAGAAAACCCTAGAGGTAATCTATCAAAAAGTTACCGAACAGGTGGTTGCTGAAGGGTAAGTTAAAGCAGCTTGTCTCAAGTCAATTACTTTTAGCTTCGCTGCGCGATGACTCGTAACCTACGGTAGTCTGCAAACCAGGTTTCATCCCGATACAAAACTGGACGCAGTTGATTCTCAATCACCTGGAGAATTGAAGGCTGTTGCTCTTCAGGAATACCTTGAAAAAAGCGGCTAGCAAACATTTTGAGCCAGTTTTGGATACCTGCCTTATGATCCTTGAGCGGCGTTGGCCGATCAAATAAGCTAGCGTAGCTTACCTCAAAACCCTGCTTCTCTAGCAATGTTGTATATTCGCCGATACTGGGGAAATACCAAGGATTTAATGTGGCATTCTCGACATAGCCTGTAGCGGTTAAGACGTCAGTTAGCGCAGTTGTAATCGCTTTCACGTTGCCCAAACCGCCGAACTCTGCAACAAAACGCCCACCCGGTTTGAGTGCTTGCCAAATGCAGCGGATTACTTTTTCGGGTTCTTGAATCCAGTGCAACACAGCATTGGAAAAGACAGCATCGAAGGGCTCAGCCAGACTGAAGTCTGTAGCATCTGCAACCGCAAACTTGAGTTGAGGATAATTAGCTTGGGCCTTCTCAACCATTGTAGGTGCGTGATCAATGCCAACAACCTTAGCTCCCAAAGCAGCAATCTCAGCAGTTAGCTGACCTGTGCCACAGCCAAGGTCGAGAATGTGCTCGCCCAATTGCGGTGCTAACAGCTCAATTAAATTACCGCCATACTGCCAAACGAAAGCATGATCGCTTTCATACAAGCTGGCATTCCATTGTTGTTCTGACATAGTTTCGGAGAATTAATCAAATATTGGCTGGCTTATCTCAACGCTTGACTTCAGGCTTGACTTAAGGCCCTACATTTAGAAATTCTAGGAAGAGAGCTTAGAAGTATTAGAGATCTTAGAAATATTAGAAAGTAGAAGGCTATGGATGTGGACTGTGGCCTAGATAGGCTTTTACTATCTCTGGATCCTGCCGCAACTCTAGCGCGGAACCGGACCGCACAATTTGCCCATTGACCAGCACGTAAGCCACGTCAGCAACGGCAAGCGCCTTGTGCGCATTTTGCTCAACCAGTAGCAGCGTGGTGCCCTTCGCTTTCAGATCAGCAATGATTTCGAAAACTGCTCGCACGATCAGCGGCGCCAGCCCCAGTGAAGGCTCATCCAGCATCAATAAACGAGGACGCGCCATCAGAGCACGCCCAATCGCCAGCATTTGCTGCTCGCCTCCAGACGATAAACCTGCTCGCTGTTGACGGCGTTCTGCTAAGCGGGGAAAGCGTTCGTAGATACTGGCCAAATCCTGCTGTACAGCGCGATCTCGTCGCCGGTAAGCGCCTAACAGCAGGTTTTCCTCAATGGTTAGTGGGGCCAGAATTTGACGGCCTTCCGGGACCTGAACAACCCCTAATGCAGTGACCCGGTCAGCTCGCCAACCAGAAATCTCACGGCCATCGAAGCGAACACTGCCCGATCGAGGCTGCAGCAAGCCGCTAATCGTGTTGAGGGTGGTAGATTTGCCTGCGCCATTGGCTCCAATCAGCGCCACCACGCTCCCTTCATCAAGCTGCAAATTGATACCTCGTAGGGCAGCAATCGCTCCGTAAGACGTGTGGAGGTTGGTAAGTGTCAGCATCCCGCGGCTCAGTCTAACCAGGTCAGGGTTGCTCTCTCAACCTTGGCTGAGTTAGCCGCAGTTTCTTGTTTGGTCGTCTGCCGTTCCTCGCGTTGCAATGCCAGTTGGTTGACTGCTTGCAGCGCTTCTGGATGTTGAACTAGATAGAGGTAAGCGGCCTCTAGCCAAGCGGCCTCTGTTGTGCCAGTTGCTTGCCAGAGTTGCCGCAGCGCTAGATTGACAGCGGCTCCATCCCAATCCAACAGAGAGGCACCTAGCTCAGGCAAACTAGCAGCACTTTGTGGCAGCGCTGGAGGAAGTTCAGGCGTCTCTGCTTTGGGTGCTGTCAGGGGGGCTGCTAAGGGTTCACTGCCTCCTGCGCTTGGGCGGGACCGAGCACTGGGGCGCTTGCGTTGCATCAACCTTTCTAAGGCATCGTCAGGCATTAAGGCATCGTCAGACATATGGATCGCAGGTTCAGGTTTAAGTCAGGAGCGTCAGAATCTTTCTGAATGGAGTCTCAAGGTCCGCAGCTCCTAGCTCGGATAGCAATTGACCTTGTCGGATCGCTTGCTTATAGCGTTCGCTCTCCAAAATTGAGGGCAGAACTTGAGTATCCCCAACAATTTGTCGCATCGCCTCAATCGCTTCGCGACTGTCTCGGGCTTGATTCAGCCCAATCCACTTGTCTCTAAAGGGAATGACACCCAACACTGTGCCCATGAAAGCATTAACGTCACGCAGTTCTTCAATTAGCTCTAGGGACCGCAAGAGAGAGTTGACCCCTTTAGTTGATGCTTCAGCAGGCACTAGGAGCAAGTTAGAGGCTCCTACGACCGTCATACAAATCTGCGAGCGTTGGGGTGGTGAATCGATAATGCAATAGTCAAAAGCAGCTGCGATCGGCTCCAATCGTCGCTTTAGGACTACAGCTCCCATGCCACTCGTTGACAGGTGCTCTTGAGCTTTGTTCAAGCCATCGTCAGCCGGAATGAGAGATAGCCGTTCATAGCGAGATGGATAAATGCTGTCTTGGGCGGCGACCTGACGAGTCAGTACCTCAAACAGGGTAGGGGAATTCGCTGTAGCTTCGTGCCCCAAATAAAAGGTCAGATTCGCCTGCGGATCGGCGTCAATCATCAGCACTCTGGATTGCTGAGCTAGCAGCCGCCCCAAGAGCAGAGCCGTCGTGGTTTTTCCCTGGCCTCCTGATAGAGAGATGCAGGCAAGTGTTTGCACAGTGATCTGGTCTCTGACTCAATTTGGTTCAGAGTGTACCTCTGTCCTGGATCGCTTGGTGCGATATGCCCTCAGATCTGGCGCGTTTTCTTATCAGGGCCATGTCAGGTTTACTACCACTCGACTGGCAGACTGTTGATTCCCCAGCTCGTCAGGGTAGTCGCCAAACTGGCTAGAGACTCCAGCGCATGTCGGGTTCCCCGCTCGGTGAGCCGAGTCTGCCAGATTAAGCGGCAGATTTCTTCGAGCTCGCTGACAGTGACAGGGGTAGACATAGCCGCAGGTCCCAGTGGGTTACAGCACAGATAATACATCTGTGCGTGGTGGGTGAGGGGTATGACCCCTCACTAATTTGTCTGGATTTTCTGACATTTCACAAAGACTCGCCTTGGACTGGGTTCTATGGGTTCCTGGACCGCTGAGAATTTCTTTCAGCCCAGCAGCCGGTTTTGCAGAACCGAGACTATCTGTTTGTAAACAAAAGTTAAGGGCGACTGTATAGAACCTGCGTTAAAGCCAGAGATAACCTGCCTGACGATAGATGCTCAAGCTTGAGTAGACAGCAAAAGATAGGATGGCCAAATCTGCCTGTTAGCTTATTGGTTCTCACTTCTGTTTTTTGTTGTCTTATGCACAATCCGCTTCGCTGGTTAAAGACTATAACTAGTGGTAAGCGAAGAGGAGTAAGCTACTACCTTTTGCATTGTGTTCTTAATAACAATGGCTACTTAACTTGTGTTAAGCCAAGCGTGTATCTACGGTCACTTAAGGAGCAAGCCTACGAAGTGCAGTGTGGAGCTGCTGCATCATGACTCTACGCCAGAAAACACTTCTACTGCTTGCGATAACGCTGACCGGTTTGCTTGGAGCTCTCTCCGTTACTACCTCATCTGCGCTCTTAGATAGCTTTGGTGCGATAGAAGCCCAGTCTATTCGTCGGGATGTAGAGCGAGCCCAAGATGCCTTAGCTTATGAATTAGCTGACTTAAATAAAGTTGCGACTGATTGGTCTATCTGGGACGACACTTACAGCTTCATCCGAACTCGTAGTGACCGATATATCCAACTCAATCTTAAGAATTCAACTTTGGCTAATCTTAAGCTGAATTTTATGCTGTTTCTCGATTCAAGAGGACAGGTAGTCTTTAGCAAAGCCTTTGGTTTAGAACAGCGAGAAGATTTTATTAACCAAGAGTTTCAGCAGAGCCTCGCTGCCGCGAATATCCATCTACAAAATCCCGAGCAGCAGCTTTCGGGCATTATGCTTTTACCGGATGGACCCGCTCTAGTCGCTGCGCAACCGATCTTGACCAGTGAGGGAAACGGTCCAAGCCGAGGCACGTTAATTTTAGGCCGCAATCTCGATCCCCAAAAGATCCAGCAACTGGCCCAATTGACCCATCTTTCGCTTAACCTGCGCCGAATTGTTGATGCCAACTTACCCTTCGACTTTCAAACCGCACAGGCAACTTTATTTGAGCAGACGGAAATTCCGGTGCAAGTTTTGGCACAAGACTCAGTTGCCGGTTATGCTCTGCTTCGAGACATTTATGGAAAACCTGCGTTGCTCTTACGCGTAGAGAGCCCAAGAGACATTTATCAGCAGGGAGCAACCAGCCTCCGCTATTTCTTCTTGGCACTACTCTTAACCGGTTTTGGATTAGGGAGCGTGGCTCTGTTGCTCTTGGATCAACTGGTGTTGGCTCGCCTAGCTCAACTAAATACTGGCATTAGTAGAGTCCGGATGAGCGGCGACTTAAACCTACGGATCCGAATACCTGGACGGGATGAACTGGCAAGATTAGCTCATACAATCAACGGCATGCTGGAGGGCCTAGCCTGCGCTGAACAAGATTTACGCGACAGCGAAAGAGAATACCGCTGCCTGGTTGAAAGCCTTAAAGAGGTGATTTTTCAAACGGATACAACCGGTCTCTGGCGATTTCTCAATCCTTCCTGGGAGGCAATGACAGGATTTTCGGTTCAAGAGAGTTTAGGCAGACCTATCCTCAACTTTATTCATCCCGATGATCGTCAGCACCATTTGGAAGAATTTTTAGCTTTAATTAAGCGAAGAAAAGAGTCTACCTGCTACGAAGTTCGTTATGTCACTAAAGAAGGGGTTCAGCGTTGGCTAGAAATTCAGACATACTCCAGACTCGATTTTGCTAATAACCTGATAGGCACCTCCGGCACCTTGAATGATATTACCGAGCGCAAGCAAGTTGAGGCCGAACGCTTGAGGGCTGAAGTTGCTGAGTTAGCTAGGTGCAGCTTAGAGCAAGAAATCACGGAGCGAAAGCGGATTGAACACCTACTGTTTGCAGCCAATCAAGTCAAATCGCAATTTCTAGCGACCATGTCGCATGAGTTACGAACTCCCATGAATGCGGTACTGGGTTTTGCTCAATTGCTATTGCGCAACCAGCTATCGCCATATCAAATCGATATGGTAGGGCGCATCTTTCGCAATGGCAAACAATTGCTATCGCTCATCGAAGAGATCCTTGATTTCTCCAAGCTCGAAGCGGGTAGCCTTGAGTTGGAGCTACAGGAGTTTGATTTAGAGCAACTAGTGTTAGCGACTTGCGAAGAGATGCGTGTGTCGGCTCAACAGAAGTCTCTATATTTGCAAGTTTATTTTAAATTGGACAACGCCAAGATTGTGAATGATTATGCTCGCTTGCGGCAAGTTTTAATCAATCTGCTAGCCAATGCCATTAAGTTTACAGAAGTGGGCGGGGTAGAGCTAGAAGTTTGTGAGCCAACTCCAGAGCGAGTAACTCTGACGGTTAGAGACACAGGCATTGGCATCGCATCAGCAGACCTCGAATCTATTTTTGACGAGTTTCACCGGGTGAATCAAGTTTGGACCCACCTTTCTGATGGCACAGGCTTGGGTCTGGCAATCGTCAAGCATTTGGTTCAGAAGATGCAGGGTACGGTCACGGTTGAAAGTGAACTAGCGCAGGGCAGTATCTTTCAAGTTGAGATTCCACGTCGAGTCAGTGTTAGATCCTACTTGCTGGCTTAGACCACTGAGAGATTTTGATTACTAGAGTTCTCTATTTTGGCGAGGAATTTGAGCACAATAGGTGTAAATTTCTCTGCTAAAGCTAAACTGAGTTCGTGATAGGCACCTGCAACCACAGCTAGCTCAACCTCTGGAATATTTTGGTAAAACTGTTGCCCAGACTTAAGCGGCGTGGTGAGATCGTTTTCACCCCAAACCAGCAAAGTCGGTGCTGTAATTTTGCCTAACAGTGGTCTTAAGTCGGTTTCTAAAGCCAGCCACAGAGCATAGGCTACATTAGGAGCCCTAAAGAGCAGATTTTGAAAGAAAGCTTGTGGGACATCAACAAAGTATTGGACTTTGGGTCCGGTCGTCAAAATCTGCGCCGGCATCTCAACTAGAATTCTCCACAGCAAAGTTTGAATAAAGGAATCGGTAGGAACACCGGTACTGTCAGTCAATACCAAACTGCTGATCCTAGAAGGCTCAGAAACCGCTAAAGTAACAGCAATGCCACCGCCTAGGGAGTGACCAATAACATGGCTTCTCTCAAGCCCTAATTGGTTCAGAAAGCGAGTGAACAGGCGCGCATAATCTGCATAGGTCAAGTCAGCATGGGTTGAGCCAGAATCACCAAATCCTGGTAAATCAGGCGCGATCACCCGATAAGATTGCGATAAGCTCTCTAAGGTTTCTCGATAAGGCTCCGCAGTAACTCCCCAACCATGCAGAAATAAGATCGGATCTGCCTCTCGCGGCGACCCTCCGTCCCAGTAGAAGATTTCGCATCCTTCTACATGAACCTGTTTTCGAAGTAATCGTTTTTCCACAAGGTCATCCTTTTAAGAGCAAGAAGCAGCTTCAGTTTCCTGTTAGCTATCTAACAATTCCTTGCAATACTTCTTAATGTATCAACGATCAACTATTAACAAAGCTGGCCTCTCTCAGACTCTATCTACAGAAAGAGAAGGCAGTTTGCCTAAGCGATAACCCACTTAAGTCTTAAATTTTATATCTCTATTTAGAGGGGGTTAGAGGGGTATTTGAGTTGTCAGCAATCAATACGAAGGGGTCCGTTCAGAACTACCTCTGTGAGATCCAATACGTCGCCGACCGTCAAAATCCTCTAAGTTTCAAAGTGGTTATTTGCCCACGGCTATGGCACAGAACACCTCCACGATTCGGTTTCTCTTCGCATTTGCTGCTGGCTTTCTGGCGGTTCTCCTGTTTCATCAGCCTCTATTGGGCCTGCTCCACGCGATTGCCCTCAGCCCCCGTGCTCCCTACCCCATACAGCCAACAGCCCCATTTGGCGTGCCGCAGATCTGGTCTCTGGCATTTTGGGGAGGCATTTGGGGTATTGTCTTTGCCGCCCTTGCGCCTCGATTTGCTCAGGGCAACCGCTACTGGCTAGCTGCCCTAATCTTTGGAGCATATTGCGCCAACCCTGGTCGCTTGGTTTGTCGTAGCACCGCTCAAGGGTCAGCCAATTGCGGGCGGGGGTCAGCCCGCAGCACTCCTGACAGGCTTGCTAATCAACGGGGTTTGGGGCATGGGAACAGCCCTGTTGCTGCGAGGGCTAGCGAAGCTTCGTGGCAACCGTCGCAACAACACTTCATTCACTTAAGCCGTTTTCATCGCCTAGATAAGCAGTTACAACTGCTGGATCGGCGCGCACCACATCTGGAGGACCGTCAGCAATAACCTGCCCAAAGTTGAGGACCACCACCTGATCACTAATTCGCATGATCAGGTCCATATCGTGTTCGATGACCAAGAGGGTCAGCCCCGAAGCCCGCAACTTTTGCAAAAAGTGAGCCAACTGAGCCGTTTCTGCTGCGTTCATGCCAGCTGCTGGTTCATCGAGCAGCAGCAGACGCGGCTCTAGCGCCAAGGCCCGAGCAATTTCTACCCGGCGCTGCTCGCCATAGGCCAGTGCGCCAGCTTCGCTATCTGCCAGGTCTGCCATGCCTAGTTGCTCTAGCAAAGCCTGGGCTTGCGCTCGTGACTGACGCTCAATCTGAGATCTTCCCGGCAACAGCCAGCTCAGTCCCTCGCGCTGGTGCAGATGCCGCCCCAGAACTACATTCTCCAAAACGCTGAGTTCTTCAAATAGGCGAATATTTTGGAAGGTCCGTCCGACCCCCAAGGCAGCAACCTGATGGGGAGCACAGTGATTCAGGCTTTGACCGGCTAGAGCTACCGCGCCGCTGCTGGCTGCCAGTTGGCCGCCGATGATATTCAGCAGCGTGGTTTTACCCGCACCGTTAGGGCCAATTAGACCCGCAATCTGCCCTACCCCAACTTCAAACGAAACCTCGTTAAGTGCCAGTAGCCCCCCAAACCGTCGCGTGATCTGCTTGACGGAGAGCAGGTTAACTGAGCCTATCGCACTCAAGCCACTCATGGATGCTGTTCCCTCTTTTTAGGCAAGCGCCAAAGCTGCTGCCAGAAGCGCGGATCAGCTAGTCCCCGGGGCAAGTAAATAATCGCCAGCATCAAGATCAAACCGTTGACAACATCTCGCTGCTCCTTGAGAAAGCGCAGCAGCTCAGGCAAGCTGGTCAGCAAGCCTGCGCCAACTAACGGCCCTGCCCAGTGGGTTGTCCCTCCTAACACGGCCCAAGCCAGGATATTCACCGCTTGCGAGAAACTGTAGTTAGCCGGCTCGATCACGCGCACCACCGGTACGCTCAAGGCACCGGCCCCTGCAGCAATCGCCGCTCCTAGGACAAAGGCCAGTAATTTATACCGTACAACTGCAATACCAAGGGCAGCGGCAGCAGCTTCATCTTGACGGATTGAAGCCAAAATCCGTCCCAATTGTGAGCGCTGCAAGCGCATGAAAAAATAGAGCAATACGCATAGATAAGCCAGCAATTCCCAAGTCGTTTTGGGCAATCCCAGCCAGACCGGGTCAAGCTGAAACGGTAGCGTAATTCCCTCAGCCCCATTGAACAGAACAACCGGTTCAGAACCAGGTTGAGAAGGCTTCACCAAATTGATCAGCTTATCGCCGTTCAACAGCAACAGGCGCACAATCTCGCCAAACCCCAGCGTGGCGATTGCCAGATACACCCCCTGCAAGCGCAGAACCGGCAACCCTAGCAACAGAGCTACCAGGACTGCAATGCTAATCGAGAGACCGAAGGCTGCTCCCAAAGGAAGCGTTGTACCAGTCAACAACAGCACGGTGACGTAGGCACCAATCGCCATAAACCCTGCATTTGCCAGGGAGAGCAAGCCCGTGAACAGGGTTAGATAGATGCTCAAAGCCAGCATCATGTTGATCAAGATGGCATCGAAGACTGGGACCGTTAGCCAGCTCAACATAGCGGATGCGCAACAACTGGTGAAACACAGAACAAAGCTTACAGGTCAACGGTTCTCTCTACGCTCGGAGACTGTATCGACCAAGGATTAAATTTGCTTGCCGACCTTGGTCTCTGTGCGACAATGGCGAGCACGGATCAGCCCCAGCAGGCCATTGTGGCAGACCTATGGAAATTTTGTCGGTTAGCCTCAAAAATTTTAAGTCCCATACTGAGCGACAGTTCAAATTTGAACCGGGCATCAATGCGATCAGTGGCGAAAATGGGGCAGGCAAAACCAGCATTTTAGAAGCAATTGCCTGGGTTCTCTTCGACCATACTCCCTACAAAATCGAGGAGATGGTCCGTAATGGCGCCAATAGTGGTCAGGCAATTGTCACCTTTATTTCCAAGCGCGATGGCCGCACTTATGAAGTCCACCGTTGCACGAGTCAGGGCTACAAGATTCTCGACCCCCAACTCAAAGTTCGGTTAGAGCATGAGCGCAAAGTTGATGTGCTCAGATGGCTGAATGAACATTTAGCGGTACCGGCGGGTACGAAGCTGGATGAACTGTTCGCCAATACGATCGGTGTGCCTCAAGGAACACTTACAGCCGACTTTCTCAAAACTGCTGAGCCCCGCAAAAAAGTTTTTGATTCAATTCTCAAAGTCGAAGAATACAAAGAGGTTTATACCAAGCTCAAACCACTCGAAGATTACGCCAAAGCTCAGGTTGAAGAAGTAGAGCGGCAAATCCAGGGGCAAGAGGAGCAGTTGGCCCAATGGGAACCCTTGCAAACGGAACAGCAAGCCAGCCTGGCCGAATTGACCAAACTTCAGACGGAGCTAGCTCAAGCTCTGCAAGCCCTTGAGCGCCTGCAAGCGGAAAAAGCCACTTTAGAGGCTACCGAGCAAACCCTACAAGCCCTGCGCGAACAGGCTCAAGCCCTCAAAGGCCAACAAACGGCTCAAGACCAACTCTGCATGCGTTTACGGCAGGATGTGCAGACAGCAACTCAAGCCGCTCAAGTTTGTGAACAAAATCAGCCTAGTTATCAAGCTTATCTAGCAGCAGAAAAGGTCCTCCAACAGCTAGAACAGGCCCGCAACCAGCGCCAAACCTTACTGGAGCAACGCAATCAGCAGCAGGCTCACATCACGAACCAGCAACGCACCCTCGACCGTTTACAGGCTCAACTCGAACAACTAGCGAAATACGCCCGTGAACGGCAAGATCTGTTGCCGGCAGTGCAGCAACAGGTCGGGTTAGAAACGGCCCAGCAACAATTGAGCGAACAACTGCGCCACTGTCAGACGTTGCGCCTAGAGCTGCAAGCCCAAGCCAAACGAACTTCCCAGTTAGCAACACGGCGGCAAGAGATCGAAACTCGCAGGCAAAAACTCGAAGCGTTGCGCGCCAGCGTTGAAAAGATTCCGGTGCTAGAGCAACACCAGCAGCGTCTGCAACAGAAGCTCAGCCGTGTAGAAGCGGCTAAAGAGTTTGAGGCTGATTTGCGTCAAATCGCAGACACAGGCTGGGAGAAAATTCAGACCCAACAGCCTCAGTGGCAACAGGCTTGCCAGCGTCTGGCACATTCCGATTGCAGCCCAATTCTGCCAGTATTTGAGGCAGCCACAAGTTTGAGTGCAGAAGTGCTCAACGAGCTAGAAGGCATTTTGGATGACCTGGCAACCCAAACAACGCCTGGGGTTCTCCAGCAACAACTGAATGACTTAGCAAGCCAACTGAAACAGGCTCGCACGGCTCAAGCCCAATGGCTTGGCATGGAAAGCCTAGAAGCAGAGCTTGAGCAGTTGGACACGGAGCAACAGGAATTACAGCACACAATCGAGACACTCAAGGCCAAACTGGCCGTCGAGCCCGAGCTTCAGCAACAGGCAACCGCTTTGGCAACCCAACTGCGCGATTTGCAGGACCCGCGTAGTCGCGTGCAACTCTTAAATCAAGAACTCCAACAACAGGCCAGCCGGGAACAAGAGATCGCAGCCCTTCAACTAAAACTTCAACCGCTCCACAATCAACTCGCGCAACTTGATACCCAACTGGCAACCTTTGGCGATTTAGAAGCTCAAGTCTTGACCCACCAGCAGATTCGAGACCAGTCCCGGGCCGGTTACCAAACGGTGCTTGAGCAACAGACCTGGGCACGTAGCTTACCTTCTAAACAACAGGAACTGCAAGCTGCAAGTCAACTCTTGGCCCAGGTGCAGCAGGAATACGACCAGATCGTCGAGCAGGGTAAGGCTTTGCGGGCAACTCACAATCCTGAGCGTCTGCAAGAGGTCAAAGCCGCTTACGATACCGCCAACGAGCAACAGATCCGTCTGTCAGAGAAGATTCCCAGGCAGCAGCAACGGTTAGCTGAGCTGGAAGCTAGCTTAGCCATGCTCCAAAGCCTGCGCCTTGAGCGCGATCAGGCTGTACTGCGCTTGAAAGAGCGCAAGCGTCTCAGCCGGTTCATTGCTTTTGTGCGCAAGGTCTACCGTGCGGCGGGACCTCGCATCACCGAGCGCTATCTCCAAGCCATCTCTCACGAAGCCGATCGGTTGTTCCGAGATTTGCTCAACCGCCAAGATGTCGCCCTGCAATGGACCCGTGACTATGACGTTGTGGTTCAGGAAGGGGCTCACAGCCGCCGTTTTATCAATCTTTCCGGTGGTGAGCAAATGTGTGCAGCCCTAGCTGTACGCTTAGCCCTGCTCAAGGTTCTAGCAGATATTGATGTGGCGTTCTTTGACGAGCCCACCACTAACATGGACACCCAACGCCGCGAACGGTTAGCAGAGGCGATTATGGGGATTCGCAACTTTCGTCAGCTATTTGTGATTAGCCATGACGACACTTTTGAAAAGGTTACCGAGAACGTGATTTTAGTGGAACGGGAGCGTTAAAACGCTGATTTTGCCCAAGTTCTGCTCGCAATTTTATTTTTAAGTTTTAGTTACAAATTTAAGCCATTTACAGTACCAAAGCTTTACGGTCCGTTCGCTGTGACTATGAATAACTCAATACAGCCGTAGAATAGTTTAGCTGGCTGGGGTTTAGCTGGCTCAACTTGGTGCATCTCAGCTGACCTGGATCGGAAGCGCGACTTGGAATAGATAACCTCATCAGCAAGGGCCATCATGCTAGGCAAGATACTGGACGGGCGCTATGAAGTTGTCCGAGTCCTGGGTATGGGAGGATTCAGCCAGACTTATATCGCTCGCGACATGCGTCGCCCTGGGCAGCCAACCTGTGTGGTCAAGCACCTTAAACCTGTTCTGGGTAATCCTAGCCAGCTGCAGGCCGCCAAACGGCGATTCATCAGTGAGGCTGAAACTTTAGAAAAACTAGGTTATCACAACCAGATTCCTCGGCTCCTAGCTCATTTTGAGCAAGATCAAGAATTTTATTTGGTTCAAGAGTTCATTGAGGGCCATCCGCTCGGTGCTGAGTTACGAGCTGGTGAGCGCTGGAGTGAACGGCAAGTTGTACAGCTTCTACACGAGATTTTGAGCATTCTAGAGTTTGTACATAGCTATAAGGTCATCCATCGGGACATCAAACCAAGCAATATTATTAGACGCCAGCAAGATAAACACTTAGTTCTAATTGATTTTGGCGCAGTCAAGCAGTTAAGGGCTCAACCTCTCACAGGGCAAGAATTACCGAGCGCCACGATTGCCATTGGTACCTTAGGCTACATGCCGACTGAGCAAGGACAGGGCAAGCCACGTCCCAGTAGTGACCTCTATGCTTTAGGTGTCATTGCAATTCAAGCACTAACCGGTTTGGCCCCCAGCCAATTTCAAGAAGATGCCGAAACAGGAGAGCTTGTCTGGGAGCCGCACGCCCAGGTAAGCCCAGAGCTAGCTCATATTCTTAGTCGGATGGTGCGATACCATTTCAAAGAGCGTTATCCGTCAGCAACTGCAACCTTACAAGCCCTTCAACCTCTTATTAAGCTGCTGGGAGCAGAGCTGCTCTTGCCTAGCCTCGCTTTTCCTTCAAGACAACTAGAGACTTTAGCTGAACTCGCGCCTACCGGACAAGATGAACTGCGGAAACCGGTTACAGTCACTCAGGCCAAGCACTCAGCTCCGACGCAGACTACAATCCCAGTTGCTCCAGCACAGGCAATACAAGCATCTCAGGTCTATCCCCGTCATAAGCGGCTAGCTCTATTTCTGGGTTTAGGAACCGGTATTGCTACGGCTATTGGTATTAGCATTTACTATGCCGTGCAGCTTAAGCCTGAAATCAATGCCCAAGAGAATGCCATTAGCTCTCCAACCTCCACGGCTTCTCTCACAGCCCTCAAACCAAGCCAACAATTTTTGGGGCATAATGATGCGGTTTGGTCAGTGTTGATCACACCGGATGGCCAGAGCTTAATCAGCGGGGGCGAAGACCGTCAAATCAAGCTGTGGAACTTAAGTACTGGCCAGTTA
Organism: Leptolyngbya sp. FACHB-261; assembly: GCF_014696065.1. NCBI lineage: Bacteria > Bacillati > Cyanobacteriota > Cyanophyceae > Leptolyngbyales > Leptolyngbyaceae > Leptolyngbya > Leptolyngbya sp. FACHB-261. Next base: position 27,654 of record NZ_JACJPL010000032.1, read on the forward strand.
TTGCGCACCCTTAGCGGCCATACTAGCGCTATCAAATCTTTAGCACTCAGTCCCGATGGACAGACTTTAGTCAGTGGCAGTTATAAGAATATCAATCTCTGGGATTTAAAGACGGGTCAGCAATTAGCTAGCTTAGCAGAACACACTGACACTGTCTGGGCACTTGCGATTAGTTCTGACGGAAAAACTCTTGCTAGTGGTAGCGCAGATAGAAGTATTAAACTCTGGGATTTGCCCAGTGGCAAATTACGACGTAGCTGGTTCGGACACGCAGACTGGATTTTTGCCCTTGCTATCAGCCCCGATGGTAATACTTTAGCCAGTGGCAGTCGAGATAATACGATTAAGCTTTGGGACTTGCGTACAGGCCAGGCTCGACGGACCTTGTCGGGGCATTTAGGAACAATCCGCTGCTTAGCTATTAGTCCAAACGGGCAAGTTTTAGCCAGTAGCAGTTGGGATAAAACGATCAGGGTTTGGGACCTCAACACAGGGAAACCACTAAACACTTTGGCAGGTCACACTGGCCAAGTGGTCACAATTGCCATTAGTCCAGACGGCAAAACCTTAGCTAGCGGCAGTATTGACAACACGATTAAGCTTTGGGATTTGTCTACGGGAAAACTACTTCATACTCTCTCTGGCCATACTAATTGGGTGTTATCTGTCGCCTTTAGTCCTGATGGCAAACTACTCGCTAGTAGCAGTAAGGATAAAACCGTCCAGCTTTGGCCTCTGAATCAAGTTAATCTTAACTCGCCAGATACTGGAGAAAATGAGCCTAGGACTAACTAGAGCAAAAACTAGCTAACCAAGATTCAGATTCACTTAGTATAAGTTTGCCAAATTTAGCGGTACTGTCAAAGTAGGGCTTTCTTTATATAGCCATCTCTGTCTTTTGGCTGAAAGCTGCACTCGATAGGGCCAAGCATAGACAATGCCTTACTCTTGGTAGAGTCTTTCAATATAGCCAACACGGTACATTAACCTCGCTAAGGCATAGGAGAGAGTACCCGTGAGCGATATACCAAAACCAAAAGATGTCCAGCCCGGTAAAGGTGCTGCTGGTGATCAGTGGGCTGTGCAAATGGCCCAGACAACTGCAGTCAATCCAGTCGACGAGCGCATCCCTTCAGGCGTGGACGTCGAGCACAACGAAGAACAGGTTGAAGCAGCAGTCGAGAGCGAAGAAGATAGTGGTATCAAAACCACAGATGGCTACGTGATTGACGAGTCTGGCCGTTTGGACAACTACGCAGTTGAGCCACAGATGTATGTTGAAGAGCCTGGTGACCTAGGCGACGAGCACTAAACCTGGATAACAAACTCGTTTAGACCCATCCATTCAATCAAAAGAAACAACACAACAGATACAAGAAAGAGCGCCGACTAAGATTAGGTCGGCGCTCTTTTCAAGCTTTATTTTAAGCGAGGCTGCTTAGCAGCCTCGCCAAACTTTGCTTTAGGTGGAGGGCAATAGCTGGCGTTGGTCATCTGAACCCGCGATAGCCGGAGCTTCGCCAGGGGTGCAGACTACCTTGCCTTCCTCATCTACATCCACTAGGACACTAGCTCCTTCGCGGACACGACCAGAAAGGATCTCCTCCGCCAAGCTGTCCTCTAGCAGGCGCATGATGGCGCGCCGTAAAGGACGAGCACCATAGCTGGGGTTGTAGCCCTCTTCAACCAAGCGATCCTTAAAGCGCTCAGTTACAGCCAGGTTAATGTTCTGCTCTTTGAGGCGATTGACGACTTCCTTCAACAGGATATCGGCAATTTCCTTGACTTCGATCTTGCTGAGCTGGCGGAAGACAATGATCTCATCCAAGCGGTTTAGGAACTCAGGACGGAAGTACTGCTTGAGTTCTTCGTTCACTAGAGACCGGATCCGTGTGTACTGAGAGTCTTCTTGGCTTTCAGCGAAGTCGAAGCCGAGACCGCCGCCGCCCTTCTCGATCACCTTCGAACCAATGTTCGAGGTCATGATCAGCAACGTGTTCTTGAAGTCAACCGTGCGACCCTTGGCGTCGGTCAGACGACCGTCTTCCAAGATCTGCAAGAGCATGTTGAAGACGTCAGGGTGCGCTTTTTCAATTTCGTCAAACAGCACTACTGTGTAGGGCCGACGACGCACGGCCTCAGTTAGCTGGCCGCCCTCGTTATAACCGACATAGCCAGGAGGCGAACCAATTAACTTAGAAACCGTGTGCCGCTCCATGAACTCCGACATATCCAGTCGGATCATGGCATCCTCAGAACCGAAGAAGTAGGCAGCCAATGACTTCGCCAACTCGGTCTTACCTACACCCGTAGGACCAGAGAAGATAAAGCTAGCGATTGGGCGGTTGGGGTTCTTGAGACCGACTCTAGCCCGACGAATGGCGCGAGAAATTGCTTTCACCGCTTCGTCTTGACCAACTAAGCGTTGATGCAGCGTGTCTTCCATGTGCATCAGCTTCTCGGACTCGGATTCAGTCAGCTTGCTGACAGGAACACCAGTCCAGGAGGAGACAATGTGAGCGATGTCTTCTTCAGACACCACTGGCATCTCACCATCACCGTTAGTGCTGACCTCAGTCTTCTTAGCCTGAGCAATGGCGCGGATCTCAGCCTTGATCTCCATTTCCCGATCGCGCAGTTCGCCTGCCCGGTCGAAGTCCTGAGAGCGAACGGCATCGTCCTTGTCTTTGAGAACCTGGCGCAGCTCTTTATCCAATTCCTTGGCAGCCGGAGGCAGCTGAGAATTGATTAGACGAACCCGCGAACCTGCTTCATCAACCAGGTCAATCGCCTTATCTGGCAAGAAGCGATCCGAGATGTAGCGATCCGAGAGTTTGGCCGCAGCGAAAAGGGCCTCATCAGAGATCTTCAGCTTGTGGTGCTGCTCGTAGCGATCGCGCAGACCAAAAAGGATCTCAATAGTCTCATCAACCGTGGGTTCACCAACCATCACTGGCTGGAAGCGCCGCTCTAGAGCAGCATCCCGTTCAATGTGCTTGCGGTACTCATCCAGGGTGGTGGCCCCAATGCACTGCAATTCACCCCGAGCCAGAGCTGGCTTGAGGATGTTAGCAGCATCAATAGCACCTTCGGCAGCACCAGCCCCAATCAGAGTGTGCACCTCGTCAATCACCAGGATCACGTTCGCGGCTGAACGGATCTCATCCATGATCTTCTTGAGGCGCTCTTCAAATTCACCGCGATACTTCGTACCTGCAACTAGCAAGCCGATGTCAAGGGTGACTACACGCTTCTCTTGGAGAATGTCGGGGACATCACCATTAGCGATGCGTTGAGCTAAACCTTCAGCGATTGCTGTCTTACCAACGCCCGGTTCGCCGATCAATACCGGGTTGTTCTTGGTACGACGGCCAAGGATTTGAATGACCCGTTCGATTTCTCTCTGACGGCCCACAACGGGATCGAGCTTGCCCTCACCAGCCATCTGGGTAAGGTTAGAACCAAACTCATCCAGGGTCGGCGTCTTGGTACGTCCCTGCGAGCCACCCGAGGTGACTTCTGCAGTTTCACCCAACATCCGAATCACCTGAGTGCGAACCTTAGAAAGATCAACACCTAGGTTTTCCAATACTCGAGCAGCAACGCCCTCACCTTCACGAATGAGGCCTAGAAGCAAGTGCTCGGTGCCAATGTAGTTGTGACCTAATTGACGCGCTTCTTCGAGAGAAAGCTCTAGAACACGCTTGGCACGGGGGGTGAACGGGATCTCTACGGCAACAAAGCCTGAGCCCCGACCAATGATTTTTTCGACTTCAATCCTGGCGTCTTTCAGATTGACGCCCATGGATTTCAGCACTTTGGCGGCGACGCCGGTCCCTTCTCCAATAAGCCCTAGTAAAATTTGCTCGGTGCCAACGAAGTTGTGACCCAGGCGACGTGCTTCCTCCTGGGCCAGCATGATCACCTTGATGGCTTTCTCGGTAAAGCGTTCAAACATGGCGCGTTAACACTCACCTGCTGCGTGCTGGTAATGGCAATCCTAACACAGGGTTACAGTTCGCTATCGCAGCCTAAAGCGACTGTCTTGCCCTGTAGGGATCAACGCCGATTGCGCAGGGGCTAACGTCTGCCCGAAGATGGATTTGCAACTAATGCAATTAAAGTACTAATCAGACCGAAGAATTGTGACCAAGCCAGGCTCAGCTTGCAAAGTCCAACCTTGAACTTTCAAGTTGATTTCACATCGCCGCCATTGACCATTGAGCGAGTCAACAAATTCTGGTTGATTTAGTCCCGAACGCCAGAGTACCAGACCGTCCTCCCCCGTGTCAGGATAATATCCTCGTCGTCGCCCCACTTCCTTAAAACCGTACTGGCCATAGAGATTCAGGGCAGGCGTGTTAGAAACGCGGACTTCTAAGGTTGCCCACGCTAAACCTAAGCCTCTAGCCTGATTGAGTAAGCTCCACAGCAGCAGCGAACCCAGACCGCGTCGTCGCTGGTCTGGATGAACAGCCAATAGAGTAATGTGAGCTTCTTCGACAATGCTCCACAGGCAACCCATCGCCACAAGGTTTGCCTGTGCAAAAACACCTAGTAAAATGCTGCGGTCGCTGGCCAATTCTCTTTGGTAAGCCGCTGGGGCCCAAAACCCCCCTAGGCAAACTTGGTCCAAGGCAATAATTTGAGGCAGGCAGGCCTCAGTCAGGGGCGTAAGCGTCAGAGTAGAAAGCACCGAAGCAGTTTTAGAAAGCAGCTAGTGTGAAGTTGAGATGAGACGGTGCTTACACAACACCGGGTGCCGGTCCATTCTGGTAAGGCACAGTTGTACTCTAATGCTAGAGTAGTTAGCTTTGTTGCCGCTCCCCCACTCTTTCAGCACAACCCACCGCCGGAGAATTCGAGAAGATTATGGTGCTGCCGACTGCTAGTCAAGTCACTGCCGAAGCCATTTCCCCTAACCAGCAACTTCTGCCTCTGACTGCCCATATCAACGACAGCAACCACTTAGAGGTAGGGGGATGCGACGTGGTTGACCTGGTAGAGCAGTTTGGCTCACCGCTCTACATTCTTGATGAAACAACCCTACGCACTGCCGCTGCCCAATATCGAGATAGCTTCCGCACCTACTATCCAGGACCATCTCAAGTCATTTACGCTTCCAAAGCCTGGAGTTGCTTGGCGGTTTGCGCGCTGGTTAACAGTGAGGGTTTGGGCATTGATGTAGTTTCAGCAGGGGAACTTTATACTGCGCTGGAGGCAGGCGTCAGCCCGGAGGTCATCTACTTCCACGGCAACAACAAATCTCAAAGCGAACTGGAGTACGCGCTGCAGGTCGGTTGTGTTGTGGTCGTCGACAACCAATTGGAGTTGGAAACGCTAGCAGCCCTCGCTCAAGGCCAGGAGCAAAGACCGCGGGTGATGATCCGAGTAACTCCAGGCATCGAGTGTCACACTCACGAGTACATTCGCACCGGCCACTTAGATAGCAAGTTTGGCTTTGATCCCAACCAACTTTTGAGTGTCTTTGAGTATCTGAGCCAAGCTCCTCAACTCCAGTTTTTGGGTCTGCATGCCCACATTGGTTCGCAAATCTTTGAACTGGAACCACATCAAGACTTAGGCCGTGTGTTGACTGAGTGGTTAGCGAAAGCAGCCAGCTATGGCTTAGAAGTCAGCGAGCTGAATATCGGCGGTGGTTTGGGGATTCGTTATGTTGAGTCCGATGACCCCCCTAGCATTGCTCAGTGGGTACAGATAGTAAGCGCTGGTGTTGTCGCTGGCTGCGAAGCAGCAGGTGTTGCCTTACCCAAGTTGCTGAGCGAACCAGGCCGTTCGCTGGTAGGCCCTGCCTGTATTACGGCTTATCGCGTTGGGAGTCGTAAAACAGTCCCCGGTATTCGCACCTACATTGCTGTAGATGGGGGTATGTCTGATAACCCTCGCCCAATTACTTATCAATCTCGATATCAAGCTCTGCTAGCTAACCGTATGCGTGGGACTGCATCGACTACGGTTACAATCGCGGGCAAGCATTGCGAGTCAGGTGATATTCTGATCCGGGACATTGAGCTGAGCGACCCACAAAGCGGCGACGTCCTCGTCGTGCCGGGGACTGGAGCCTACAATTACAGCATGGCTTCTAACTACAATCGCGTTCCTCGTCCAGCAGCAGTCTTAGTGAATGCTGGTGAGGCTAGTCTGATTTTGAGGCGAGAAACTCAAGCAGACCTACTGCGTCAGGATGTCTTACCAGAACGGTTGCGCGGTTGATCGTCGCCAGTGGCAATTTGGCTTAACCAGACTTTACAGAATCTGTAAACGGTTCAGACTGATTCGAGCAGACTCAATTGAAAGCAGGTGTGGGAGCGTTGGCTGGCTAGCATCAACATTGACTGGGCAGCGTCCCTGCGCAGCGTCATTGATGTTGGAGCTGTTCTAGCTCTAACTTACGTGGTGCTGTTGGTGATTGGTGAACGGCGCACCCTCTGGATGGTGCGGGGATTTATTCTGCTCATGTTGGCCTCTGCGCTGACGGCACCAAATCCTCCCTGGCTCGGCTTACCCTTGCTCCATTTCATGCTGGACAAGCTTCTAATTGGTGCAGCTGTGGCTATGGCTGTCAGCCTCCAGTCAGAGCTACGCCGCTTCCTAGAACTGCTCGGGCAAGGGGAATTTACAAAGCTGTTTCAGCCCAATCGTGGTCTCTCATTAACCTCCAACAGTGTTGTTGATGAGATTGTTGATGCGGTCAAAGAACTTTCACAGAACCGAATTGGAGCATTGATTATTCTGGAGACTGGCTATCCGATTGATGAGCGGGATTTCTCAGTGCCAGGGGTGCGCATCAATGCCGACCTGTCTAAGGAACTGTTGCAAAGCATTTTTCAGACCACAACTCTGCTGCATGATGGGGCTGTGTTGCTGCGAGATTCTCGAATTGTGGCAGCAGGCGTAATTCTGCCTATCTCTGAACGCACAGCCTCACGGCAATTGGGAACCCGCCACCGGGCGGCTATGGGTATTACCGAGCGAGTGGAAAACTGTATATGCATCGTGGTCTCAGAGGAGACAGGTTCGATTTCCCTAGCAGAGATGGGATCGCTGAACCGACCTTTAACCAGCGCCAAGTTGAAAGAACTACTGGAAAAGCATTTTGTCCGCAGCACGGAGCGAGAGGCAGTCACTACTGGACTGCGCGGTTTGAAGCGCGAGATCTGGAGCTTGGGTAAACTAATTGCTCGTTCGCTCAAGTCCCGTTTGTCAGCGTCTGAGGAGGCCCGGAAGAAATGATAGGAAAAGAGGTCAGGGTGGAGTCAACTCGGCTGCGCGACCGGCCCACAGACCTGGACCCTCTGCGCTTACCTGCCCATGTGGCAGTGATCATGGATGGTAACGGCCGATGGGCCAAAGGCCGGGGCCAGCCCCGAATCTTTGGTCACCGTCGGGGTGTGGATATCCTCAAGGATCTGCTGCGCTGCTGTAAGGATTGGGGTATTGGCACGCTCACTGCTTACGCCTTCTCCACTGAGAACTGGGGGCGTCCTATTGAAGAAGTTGACTTTCTAATGCTGTTGTTCGAGCGCGTTCTGCGACGAGAACTGCGTGAGATGATGCTGGAAGGGGTCAAAATCTCTTTTGTTGGCGATTTGCAGGCTTTGCCCCGTTCACTCCAGAGTGAAATCGAGCAGGCTATGACTCAAACCAAGGACAACACGGCGGTTGAGTTTGTAGTGGCAACGAACTACGGCGGCCGTCAAGAAATCCTACAAGCTTGTCGTCAGCTAGCCGCTCAAGCCCAGCGAGGCGAGTTGGATCCCGCTCAGATCAATGATGCCCTGTTTGAGAAGCACCTCTATACTGCTGGCACCCAAGACCCGGACTTACTGATTCGCACCAGCGGTGAGATGCGACTTTCAAACTTTTTATTGTGGCAGATGGCCTACACGGAGTTGTATGTCACCGACACGCTGTGGCCAGACTTTGACCGTGCTGAATTTCATCAGGCGCTGCTAGCCTACCAAGCCCGCGAGCGTCGCTTTGGCCGTGTCGAGACTAAGAAGTAGGCTTTAGGGGGGATATCAGACGCCCGACTTGTTTTTAGGCTTCTCTTGGCCCCATGCCGGAGAATGCCAAGTGCACGTTGAGCCTGTTGTAACATTTGCAGTCCTGCTAGCCGTCATTCTAGTAGTTCCGCCACTAGTAGAAAAGCTGCGCCTGCCGGGATTAGTTGGGCTCATTGCAGCTGGAGTGCTGTTGGGCCCTCAAGGCATCGGAGTTCTTCAGGATAAAGACCCTGCCCTCGACCTGCTCTCAACTGTGGGGCTGGTCTATCTAATGTTTGTGGCAGGGCTGGAAGTTGAGATGGAACAGTTCCGGCGGATCAAGCACCGCTCGGCTCTGTTTGGTCTGTTCACTTTTACTGTTCCTCTGATTATGGGAACAGTTGTTGGAAGGCTGTTTGGCTTCGACTGGGTAGCCTCCATTCTGATTGGCTCTCTATTTGCCTCCCACACGCTGCTCGCCTATCCCATTGTCAGCCGCTTGGGTGTGGTCAATAACGAGGCCGTCATGGTCACGATTGGGGGCACCATTTTTACTGATATTGGCGCCCTGCTAGTTCTGGCCATTTGCGTCGGCGTCCATAAGGGTGACTTTACAGCTGCGTCCCTGGTCCAGCTCTTAGTGCTTTTGGCACTCTATACTGCTCTGCTGTTATTTGGACTGAACTGGGGTGGCAAACAGTTCTTCCGCCGAACAGGCAACGATGAGGGCAACCAATTCCTATTCGTGTTAGTCGCAGTCTTTCTAGCAGCAGTAGGGGCTGAATTAATCGGGGTTGAAAAAATTGTTGGAGCTTTTTTAGCTGGTCTGGCAGTCAATGAAGTAGTTGGGGAGGGGCCAGTCAAAGAGAAGGTCATTTTCATGGGAACTGTGCTGTTCATTCCCATCTTCTTTATTGACTTGGGCCTGCTGGTTAACATTCCTGCGTTTGTGCAAAGCCTTGGGGCGCTGGCTCTAACCATAACGGTTGTAGTTGGCCTGATCAGCAGCAAGTTTTTAGCAGCACTCCTAACTCAGTGGGTCTACAAGTACAGCCGAGCCGAAATGCTGACGATGTGGTCCTTGTCCTTGCCTCAGGTGGCAGCTACCTTGGCGGCTACCCTCGTGGGAGTCCGAGTGGGACTGCTCAATGACGCCGTGCTCAACAGCGTGATCGTACTGATGCTGGTCACCTCAACCTTAGGTCCTCTGATCACACGTCAGGCCGGTGCACAACTGGTCTTGCCAGAGGATGAACTCAGCTCAGAATCAACCCCCTTTCGCTCTACTGCTGATGTTCAGGCCGGACAACCGCTGACTGTTCTAGTACCAATTTCCAACCCTCAGACCGAGCACTCTTTACTGGAATTGGCGGCCCTCCTGGCAAAGCACGAGGATGGCCGCCTGATCGCACTCTCGATCGCAGTCCCTCGTGACTATTTGGATTCTCAAAGTGTGACTCTAGACCTTCAGAGCAGTCAGAATTTGTTGGATAAAGCAGAGGCGTTAGGAAGCGAGTTAGGGATTCACACCGAGCCGTTGCTGCGCATTGATGATTCGGTCTCCCAGGGGATCTGTCGTGCTAGCCGCGAACAAAAGGCTCACCTAATCTTGATGGGTTGGGCAAGCCGCCAGGGACTACGGGCGCGTCTGTTCGGCGGCGTCATCGACAATGTAATGTGGTTGGCCCATTGCCCCGTCGCTGTTACCCGGTTGCAACAACCGCCTAGAGAGTTGAAACGGATCTTAGTACCTGTGGATACTTTGACTGCGGAGTCAGCTAGAGCGATTCACTTTGCCAAGGTATTAGCTAATAGCAATAGTGGTCAAGTTGTTCTGCAGCATGTCTGTCCTGCCAGTACCCCACCTGCGATCCGAGAGAAGCTGCAAAAGCGCTTCCTAAACCTGGCGCTAGCTCAATCTCCCCAGGCAGAAGTTACAGTTGAGATTACTGCCAGCAACAACTTAGTCGGCGCTATTCTCAAGGCCTCTCGCCAAGCGGATTTAGTTGTGCTGCGCTCCGTTCGTCGAAGGGTCCGGGTAGGAGAAGTGGCAATTGCCGACCTGCCAGCGAAGCTCGCTCGGCAGATTACTTGCTCTTTGGTGATGCTGGGTGAACCCCACCACCTGCATCTAGAGGAGACAAGAGCGGCTGTGCCCGTAGATGAGCAACCAATGCCCATAGGCCCAGACGGTAGCTCTCGGCGCCGAAGCCGCTGATCTGTCCAACAGCTACAGGCGCGATGTAGGAGTGATGGCGGAAAGCCTCCCGACGGTAAACATTACTGAGATGGACTTCTACCGTCGGCAGAGCAACCGCAGCAATCGCGTCGCGCAGAGCCACACTAGTGTGGGTATAGGCAGCAGGATTAATTAGAATTCCTTGACACTGACCCAAAGCAGTGTGAATAGCATCAACCAGGGTTCCCTCTGAATTCGACTGAAAACACTGAAGCCTAACCCCTAAGCTCTTGGCCTCTGCTTCTAGCAGAGCGTCAATTTGCGCCAGGGTCAGGCTTCCATAGTGCTCAGGCTCACGCTTACCCAACAGGTTGAGGTTGGGACCGTGCAAAACCAGGATCTGTAACAAGGACGTTAGCGACGATCGCGATTACGCACTGGCACGGGAATCGGCTCCGCTTCAGGTTGCCCAGTGGGCCCCAGCAAGATCTCAATCAGGCGCTCAACCCACTCGCGAATCTTTTCCAGTACCTTTTCAACCTGCTCCATCTCAACCAAAGGCTCCTTCTCTAACGTTTAACCCTTGCTTCAAACGTGTTACAGAAATTTTTAGCGGATATTTATCGGTAAACCTGAGATCCACTTCCCTAGCTTAACCTGGATCCGGATTTGCGCGAACATTTAATAATTTTCTTCTCAGAAGGTCGAGGGCAGAGCAGGCACCAACCTGGCGAATCCAGCTTCGTTCTCGACTGCTACCGAATTGATACTCCTGCGTTTGAACACTGCCATCCGGCGCTGCAAGACCTATATATACCAAGCCAACTGGTTTAGCTGGAGTGCCGCCGCCAGGTCCAGCAATCCCTGTGATCCCCAACCCCCAATCTGAACCTGTACAAGCGCGCGCCCCTTGGGCCATTTGAGCAGCAACAGGGGCGCTTACAGCACCGTGAGATTCTAAATCTGCCGAGCTTACGTTCAGCAATTCAGCCTTGATCTGGTTGTCATAGGAGATCACGCCACCTCTAAAGTAAGCTGAACTTCCAGGAACATCGGTGAGCATTTGCCCTAGCAGCCCTCCCGTACAAGATTCAGCTACCCCCAAAGTTTGGCCTAGATTTGATAGCTGATTGCCAACTACCGAAGCCAGGGAATCGTCATCAACTCCATAGCAATAGTCTCCGGTACGGGCACGGATCTGCTGCTCTATCGGTTCCAACAGTTGCTGAGCAACGATTTGATCCGGCGCACGGGCACTGAGACGTAAGCGGGCCTCGCCGAGATTGGCATAGGGAGCAACACTAGGATTTGCAGATTTCAGTAAGTCCTCTAGCCGTTCTGCTAAGGCAGACTCACCAATGCCCCAAAAGCGTAGTACACGGGAGTAAATAATTTCCTGGCCCCAGCCTTGAGTACGCAGGTAGGCAATCGCTGTCTCCTGCCACATGGCATATAGCTCAGAGGGGACCCCTGGAAACGTCAAAATGGTTAACCCTGTGCGTGGCTGCCAGATCATACCTGGAGCATTACCAACTGGATTGGGCAAAATCTCGGCCCCAACTGGCAATAAGGCTTGCTTGCGATTGCTGGGAGAAGGCACGATCCCCCGCAATTGAAACTTTTGGTTAATGTCTTCCCAAACCTCAAGTCGCTCGGCCAACGGAGCTTCGAAAAAATCCGATAGGGTTTCAGTCGTCAGATCATCAGGGGTAGGCCCCAAACCGCCAGTGGTAATAATCAGCTGCGAACGTTCACAAGCAATGGCTAAGGCTTTTTTGAGGCGAATGGGATTGTCACCCACCACAGTTTGGTAGTAGTGGGGAATGCCTAAGTTCGCTAATTGTTGCGCTAGGTACTGCGCATTGGTATTGACAATCTCACCCAGCAGTAACTCAGTACCAATACACAAGATCTCTGCGCTTAGGCTCATCAACACCTCTAAATTGGCAGCAGCTTAAGGAGAATGGGCCTTCTTCCAGGCCTCCCAGGCAATGTATCCCAGCAAAAGCGTTGCAACCGCAGCATAGGTGCCTCCAGCCGGAAAGTACGAGATTGCTAGCGCTAAGCTACCTACCCAGAGGGTCAGAGCGTAGATCAGCAGCACAATCAGGCGGTGGGAGAGACCTGCTTGGAGCAAGCGGTGGTGCAAATGGCGGTTATCAGCTTTAAAGGGCGACTTGCCCCGCCGTAGCCGATCCACTATGACCGTAGCCACATCCAGGATGGGGACCGCCAGGATCAAGTAGGGCAGCAGCACAGCAACTGTAGTCACCGCTTTAACTAGACCAATTACACCGACACCAGCCAAGGTAAAGCCGAGGTAGTAAGCACCACCATCCCCCATAAAAATCTTGGCTGGGCTGAAGTTGTAGCGCAAGAAACCAAGACAGCCGCCTGCCAATGCAGCGGCAATCAGTGCAGCTCCTGGCTGATCCATGAACAGGCTAACTACCAACATTACTACCGCGGCAATGCCTGATACACCTGCGGCTAGGCCATCCAGACCATCGATCATATTGATGGCATTGGTTATGCCCACTAGCCAAAGCACCGTGACCGGTAGACTTAGCCAGCCAATCTGCACGAGTCCCATAAAGGGAACTGTTAAAAAGTCAATTCGCACGCCAACAGCCCAAGCCATAGCTGCCACCCCGCACTCCAGCACTAGACGGGTGAACGCAGACAGGCTTATCAGATCGTCAGCCAGGCCAATTAGGAAGAATAATAGCCCCCCAATCGTGACCCCCCAGATTTCATATTCGTTGGGCTGGGACATTACGCCAAAGCCCCCCAGCACCCAAACTAATAACAGAGCTGCTAAACAGCTTAGGAAGATAGAAACACCTCCTAAGCGGACCATTGGGCGCTGGTGCAGTTTGCGAGGGTCCCCTGGCAGATCTACGATGCCATAGTGTCGGGCAACGGCATTGACAATTGGTGTGGTCAGAACCACAACCGCCATAGCCGTCATGAATGCAACCAGGTGAAAGGGGGGCATTGGGCTAATACAGCGTTCGCCAAGGAGTGATAAAGGACAACAGCACCTAGACGGAGACTGGCATCGAAACCTTCAGGTGCGGGTAGAGCGGGAAGCGGTCACACAGACTAGCAACCCGACGTCGGCATTGAAGGGCCACAGCCTCGTCACTGGGGCTAAGCAACCGATCCGCGATGATGTCAGCAATCTCAGTAAACTCTGTTTCGCCCAGACCCCGCGTCGTCATTGCTGGGGATCCTAGGCGTAATCCACTAGTCACAAACGGAGATTCAGGGTCAAAGGGTACTGTGTTTTTGTTAGCAGTGATATTGACACCACTGACTAACTGGTCAGCCTGCTTACCCGTCAGACCAATAGAGCGCAGGTCAAGCAGAATCAAATGGTTGTCTGTGCCGTTAGAAACCAACTTGATGCCTCGTGTCTGGAACTGCACTGCCATCGCCCGAGCATTGGCAATGACTTGACCAGAGTAGGTTTTGAACTCAGGCTTAAGGGCTTCACCAAAGGCTACAGCTTTACCGGCAATCACATGTTCCAGAGGTCCCCCCTGGCTACCCGGAAAAACAGCTTTATCCAACTTTTTGCCCAGTTCAGCATCGCGGGTCAGGATCAAGCCGCCTCGGGGTCCCCGCAGAGTTTTATGGGTTGTAGTTGTTACAACATCACAGTAGGGCAGGGGGCTTGGATGGTGCCCACTGGCAACTAAACCTGCAATGTGAGCAACATCAGCTAACAAGTAAGCGCCAACTTCATCAGCGATGGCTCGGAATTGCTCGAAAGGAATGACGCGAGGATAGGCTGAGTAACCACAAATGATTAACTTGGGCTTGTGCTCTAACGCTAAGGACCGGATCTGGTCAAAGTCCAGCACTTCAGTCTCAGGATTAACCCCATACTGAATAACTTTGAACCACTTACCTGAAACATTGACAGACGAGCCGTGCGTTAGATGGCCACCGTGGGACAAATCCATGCCCAGGATGGTATCCCCCGGTGTCAATAGACTCAGGAAAACTGCAAAGTTAGCTTGAGCACCCGAGTGGGGCTGGACATTGGCATGGGCTGCTCCAAAAAGCTGTTTTGCCCGCTCGATTGCCAGTTGCTCAACCCCATCAACAAATTCGCAGCCACCGTAGTAGCGTTTACCCGGTAGACCCTCAGCGTACTTGTTCGTCAGTACCGAGCCCTGAGCTGCCATAACGGCTGGAGAGGTAAAGTTTTCGCTAGCAATCAGCTCTAGATGATCACGCTGTCTTTGCAGCTCTTGGGTGATCAATTCTGCGATTGCCGGATCTGTATCTGCGATGCGTTCCAGGTCTGTTTTACTCACGTCTGTATCCAAAGCACTTGCAGGTTTTACGGATCAATTCTGACCAGACCTAGATCTTAATCAACAGCGCCACTCACAACCCGAGGTTGGCTCAGGCTTCTATAACCTGTTGAATCCTACAACGATTGCTTGACTCATGACAGAGTTACAGGACTTCCGATGCAAAACCAGAGCAGAATTCAGGTAATTCGGTTTGTAGAGTGTCGAGAATTGTTTGCAATGTTGGAGTCTTAGTGCTTACTAGCACTCGACGCTGTGTCTCATCCACTTCCAACCAACGAAAATCAAGCGTTGCTGGGGGAGGAGCCACTAATCGCTCAGCCCACTCAACCGCAACGATACCGGGTTCGACTTGCTGAGCCTCCCAGTAGTCCTCTAGATGCAAGTCCTCCACCTCTCTAGGCTCTAAACGATACAAATCCATATGGTACAAAGGCAGGCGCCCATCCAAATACTCTTCAATCAAGGTGAAAGTAGGACTTAGCACAAGTTCTGGGATTGCTAAGCCTTGACCAATACCTTGTACCAATGTCGTTTTGCCACCGCCCAAGCCACTATTCAGCAGTAGCACGCTGCCTGCCTCAAGCGTGCGACCCAAGAACTGCCCCAAAGTCAAGGTTGCCTCAGCAGAAGGTAGGCTCAATTCCAGAGTCACCATTGGCCCCACAATTTTGGCCTCATAGTTGCAGAGGCGGTTTGCCAGATGACATCTGAGCCTCTTGCACCGAATGCGTTGAGTGAAAAGAGATACGGACCCGACTGTACCAGCGCAGCAAAACATTAGCCAGTCGCTCTGGATCGTGGCGGATTAAGCCTGATTCACTTTCCTCCATGATGTTGGCTAGTAAAATCCGACAGCCTAGGCGAGCTAATTTTTCTCGATCTAGGATGACAGGATGGGCACCTATTTCTCGATAGTTGCGAATAGTTTGCTCAGAAGGAGGTGTCTTCTGAACCAAAACGGCATCAAATAAGCGGGCTCCTGCCGCCCGATCGATTGCGCGGACGTGATCGGAAACGGTATATCCCTGAGTTTCGCCCGGCTGGCTCATGATGTTACAGACGTAGATACGAGGAACACGGCGCTCACGCAAAGTCTCCACCATGCCACTCACCAGAAGATTGGGAATCACACTGGTATACAAGCTGCCTGGCCCCAGAATAATGTAGTCTGCGTCTTTTAAAGCAGCGATAGCCCGAGGCAGAGCTGGAGGATGTTCTGGAACGCAGCCAATCCGTAGGATTGAGCCCCCAGCCTCAGTAATATTTGACTCGCCTTCGATGCGACGCCCGTCTGCAAGTTCGGCCCACAACGAGACATTGGTCAAGGTAGCAGGAAGTACTCGCCCCCGCACCGCCAAAACCCGCGAGCTAGCAGCAATGGCCTGCTCCAAATCACCGGTGATATCGCTTAACGCTGTCAGAAACAGGTTGCCGAAGCTGTGACCGATCAACCCATCCCCAGCTTTGAAGCGGTACTGGAACAGCTCGGTAATCAGCTTTTCCTCATCAGCCAGGGCTGCCAGGCAGTTACGGATGTCCCCAGGCGGCAGAACACCGATTTCTCGGCGCAGGCGCCCGGATGATCCACCATCGTCAGCAACTGTCACGATTGCTGTGATATTGGCACTGTAGCTTTTAAGACCACGTAGGAGAGCAGAGAGGCCAGTCCCACCACCAATTGCGACGATTTTAGGCCCACGATTTAGACGTTGGTGGTTGCGAAGCAAATCAACCAGTTCTGCATCGCCTTCGGGCATTAGCACTTGAGTCAGGGTCCCTAAGGTCCGTTTCTGCCCCCACCAGATCAACCCAACTCCTAGCAAAATCGCGATCGGACCACTAACGGTATTCGGAAATACCTGCACCAGGGTCTCGACGACATTGCTCAGAAAGCGCGTGACATAAAAAATCGGCGTCAGGCGAAATAGAATTGCCAAGCCTATGCTCGTCAGTAAAACCCCAACAGCGCTTAGTGCTAACCACCGTTTAACCGACAATCCCGGCGATAGCCACAGGTACCAACGGCCTTTAGTGGCAACCGTAGAGCGAAATCGAACCATTCTCAGCGCTCACTTCCAGGCAGCAACAGGCATTACACCGCAAACACACCAACATCTGTACAGATCGTTTGAAGAGGACGATCCCAAACAGCAATGGGCAGAGTATCCACCCAAGCCTCGTGAAAAACAATACCAGCCGTCAACAATCCTGTCAGGTCTAGTTGCATTAATAAGCGATCATAAAAGCCGCCCCCGTAACCTAGGCGATAACCTCTGTGGTCGCAAGCTAAAGCTGGAATTAACAATAAATCCGCCTCTCTCAGATCTAAGGAGGGCCAGCTTGAAGTCGGCTCCCAAATTCCGTACTGTCCTCTCTCGAAAAGGGCTCCAGGAAGGAGCTGATGCCAGCTTAGACTCTTGCCAACACAACGGGGAAAAGCCCAAGTCTTTTCAGTAGATTGTTGCCACAGACTACTCAGGTCAGGCTCGCGCCGGAAGCTAGTGTACGCCAGCACAGTTCGAGCGTTTTGAAAGCAAGGCCAGGCCCGTAACCGCTCACACACAGAGGCTGTTCTTGCGTCCCAAATTTCTGCACTTAGCGCTAGCCGCGCCGTCAGAAACTGACGGCGCAGGCTAGCTTTGTTAGTAATAACGCTAGATGGTGGCTGAGCCAAAGTAAAGTAGAGTGCTCAGGCAACAGGTACAGGCTGATGGTGCTCCTGGTACCAGTGAATTGTCTTGCGCAATCCCTCAGTGAGCCCTACTTGAGCCTGAAAGCCAAAGAGCTTTTGGGCGCGTTGAGTATCAAGGCAACGACGGGGCTGACCATTAGGTTGGTCAGTTTCCCACAGAATCTCGCCCTGAAACTCCATCAATTCACTAATTTGTTGAACCAGCTCACGAATAGGTACCTCTGAGCCTGTCCCTAAGTTAACGGGCTCGGAGCCGTCGTAATGCTGAGCCCCCATAACAATGCCCCGAGCAGCATCGTCGACATAGAGAAATTCCCGCGTGGGGCTACCATCTCCCCAAACCGGTAGAACCTGCTCTTTGCGCTCCTTGGCTTCATAGACCTTGCGAACCAACGCCGGAATAACGTGGGAACTACGAGGGTCGAAGTTATCACCAGGACCATACAGGTTAACCGGTAATAGATAGATGCCATTAAAGCCATACTGGTCCCGGTAGGCCTGCAGCTGAACCAGCAAAGCTTTCTTGGCAACTCCGTAAGGGGCATTGGTTTCCTCTGGGTAGCCATTCCAGAGGTCATCTTCCTTAAAGGGAACCGGTGTGAACTTGGGATAAGCGCAGATCGTCCCTACACAAACGAACTTCTCAACGTCTGCTAAGTACGCCTCGTGAATCAGCTGAGTGCCCATCATCAGGTTGTCGTAGAACAACTCAGCAGGCTTCTCGCGGTTAAGGCCAATACCACCAACATGCGCAGCTAGATGAACGATCAAGTCCTGGCCTGCCGCCGCTCTACGACAAGCATCCCGTTCGCGTAAATCAACGTCCCGCGAGCGAGGAACTGTGATTTTGTCGGGGTTAGCACCAGCTGCGATCAGCTGTGCAACAACTTGTCGGCCTAGAAAGCCAGAGCCACCGGTTACCAGGATCCGCTTGTCTTGGAGGTTCATTGCAAGGTACTTAATTTAGCCAGGGAAGAAAGAACTTCAGGAGACGAAACTGGTCATATTTGCACGGATCATGGCATGGTCGAGCGGGCCACCATTGCCATTCTGACAGGGCTGACCTATGGCTTCCAAATCCGCATCAACCATCAGCTCTACCAACTGTTTAAAGGTGACTGAAGGCTCCCAGTTTAGCTTTGTCTTAGCCTTGGTTGGATCTCCCAACAGTAGTTCCACCTCTGCGGGACGGAAGTAACGAGGGTCAATCTCGACGTAATCCTGCCAGTTTAAATTCACTCGAGTGAAGGCAATGTCAAGAAACTCACGAATCGAGTGAGTTTCTCCCGTGGCAACCACGTAGTCCTCGGGTTCTGACTGTTGAAGCATTAGCCACATTGCTCGGACATAATCCTTGGCATAGCCCCAATCCCGTCTGGCATCCAGATTTCCCAGATAAAGCTTTTTCTGCTTACCGGCAACAATGCGGGCCACAGCCCGTGTAACTTTTCGCGTTACGAAAGTTTCACCACGGCGGGGCGATTCGTGATTGAACAGGATGCCGTTGCAAGCGAACAAATTGTAGGATTCGCGGTAGTTGATGGTTTGCCAGTGAGCGTAGACCTTTGCACAAGCGTAGGGGCTTCTGGGGTAGAAGGGAGTGTTTTCCTTCTGAGGTACTTCTTGTACTAAACCGAACATCTCCGAGGAGCCAGCTTGATAGAAGCGCACTTCCTCACCGGTTCGCTGCTGGTAATCCCGAAGCGCCTCTAGGAGACGCAAAGTACCCATGCCTACACTATCAACGGTGTATTCAGGCGAGTCGAAACTGACCCGAACGTGGGATTGAGCGCCAAGGTTGTAAATCTCTTGAGGGCAAACCTCCTCTAGGATTCGTCGCAACGTTGTACCATCGGTCAGGTCACCATAGTGGAGAAACAGCCGAGCATCAGAGCTGTGAGGGTCTTCGTAGATGTGATCAATCCGATCAGTATTGAAGGTGGAGGTGCGGCGCATAATGCCGTGGATCTCGTACCCCTTCTCTAACAAGAACTCCGATAGGTAAGACCCGTCCTGACCAGTAATGCCGGTTAGTAACGCTCGTTTTCTCTGTGTCATCCGTCTGTTTCCTAACCTCGATACAATAACTGAACGCCCACCAGGTCCAGAGCCTACGCGGGCAGTTAAACCTTTGCAGGCTTCGACTACCCACCCTAACCCATGAAAATTGTTGAGAGTATGTAGCCCCTATGTGCTCTCATGAAGACTCTGTCGAGAATTCTGTTTCAAAAATAGGTACACACAAAGGCTACCCGTACCCGGATACACTCAGTAAGCGCCGTTGTCCTTAGGGAACAAAACGACGCGGAGTGTCCGTAGGATCAGCCACAGGTCGAGCAGGAAGTTATGGCTCCGCACATAGAGCAGATCCATCTGGATCCGCCGGTCATATGGGATATCATTACGCCCTGACACTTGCCACAGCCCGGTTATGCCTGGTCGAATAGTCAGGACCTTGTCGATGCTAGTACCGTAGCGAGGCAGTTCAGCCTCCACCAAAGGTCGAGGACCCACTACGCTCATATGGCCCATTAGCACGTTCCAGAACTGGGGGAACTCATCCAGACTGGTAATGCGTAGTAGCCGACCGATCCAGGTGATCCGAGGATCATGCTTGAGCTTGAAATTCTCTTCAAACTCATAACGAAGATGCGGAGAGGACAGCATCAGGTCCATTAGCATCTCGTCTGCATTGTTGACCATCGTTCTAAACTTCAGGCAGCCAAAGGGCATTCGGTCACGGCCAATCCGCTTCTGGACGTAGAAAACTGGACCCGGTGAACTCAAAGCAATGAGCAGGGCCAACGTCAGGTAAACAGGCGAGAACACAACTAGCACCATTGCACTGAACAGGATATCGAAGAGACGCTTCGCAAAGTCCTTGTCCAGGGCACTCAGCGCGGTCGTAACCAGCTTACCGGAGATAAATGGACTCTCGGCGGTCATTTTGTTTGTCGACTCACACCACACACGCCATGATCATAAGCCCACTGATGAGGGAATGGGTGAAAGTGCTCCCTACCCTCGTCTTAAGGCAGAAAAAATTCTTGGGTTTTAGCCGCCACGAACGATTGATATCGCTGAATGAAACGCTCTCGCGCAAACTTCTGAGCGTGCTGGTAGATAAAGGTAGGGTTCAGTTGCTCTGCATGTTGCTCAAACTCCTCAACGGCAGCGATCAAATCTGTCTCGCATTGACGATCAAACAGCAGGCCAGTTCCACTGCCTAAGTGCTGTCGGAAGTCACGGACTGTTTCTCGAGCCCCGCCTTTGCCGTAAGCAATCACTGGAGTACCGCAGCCTTGAGCCTCTACCAAGGCAATTCCAAAGTCCTCCTGGGCTGCATAAATGAAGGCCTTAGCTCCTCTTAAGTAATCCGCTACAACTGCGTCTGATTGAAAGCCCAACACTTGCACATTAGCTCTAGCGAGTTTACGTATTTGAGCTAACTCTGGCCCCTCACCAATGATTACGAGAGGACGACCCAATTGATTGAAGGCACGCACAATCAGCGAAATTTGTTTGTAGCCAACTAGTCTAGAAACGGTGACATAGTATTCACCTTTTTGCTCTTGGAGCTTGAAGCGATCAAGATCAACCGGAGGGTAGATTACAACAGCCTCGCGACGGTAACTGCGCCAAATCCGTCGAGCTGTATTCTGTGAGTTAGCAATGAAGTAGTCTACTCGATTAGCGGAGATAACATCCCACTGCCGCAGGCGATGCAAAAGATATCGAGTTAGAGCTCCTCGTATACCTCGGCTGAGCTTGCTCTGGCGTAGGTAGTCAAAGGTGAGATCCCAGATGTAGCGCATCGGCGAGTGACAGTAACAGATATGCAGTTGGTCAGCCCTAGTCAACACCCCTTTAGCAACAGCATGGGAAGAGGACAAAATAACGTCGTACTCACGCAGATCAAGCTGCTCAATTGCCAAAGGAAGCAGGGGTAGATACTTCTGCACGCCTCGCCTTGCGCCAGGTAAGTGCTGCAAAAAAGTAGGGGTAACCTTGCGCTTATAGAAAAAGCTTTCAGGCTGTTGCGATTCGAAGTCAATTAATGAGAATACATCTGCGTTGTAGCAACGCAGAATTGCTTGGACGACCAACTCAGAACCGCCTGTAGCCTCAGGAGTTAGCCACTCATGAACCAGCGCGTACTTCACATCCCACACCATTTCAGCTTGCCAGACCAGGCTGTAAAACAGCCTGGAAAACCTAAAAGCTGGGCTCCTGATGGACCCAGCTTCTGTGCAAAACACTCAGACAGACCCACTGGGAGCCTGAGGATGATCAACTTTTATTTGAAGCCCACAGCAGCCTGCCACACAAAGGCTAGCAGGAAGAAGAACACCGGAATTAGTGGTAGTACATCCACTAGGGGATCAAAAATTGAGTAAGCTTCCGGCAGCTTTGCCAATAGCAACATTATTTCCATCGATTAACCCACCTTGCCAACACGCACATTTCAGAATTGTCAGGGATCTTAACATGAGTCACCCTGCAAAAAATCTTCTAAGAACCGGCCAGCAAAAATGCTTGCTCGCATCCTTGTTGTGAAGCGCACCAACTCCGTGATGTTGTGGATCGAGAGAAGCGTAAAGCCTAAGAGTTCACGCGATCGCAAAAGATGTGATAGGTAGGCTCGACTAAAGCGAGTACAGGTCATGCAGGGACAAGTTGAATCTAAAGCAGTGAAATCTTCGCGAAACTTAGCATTTTTTAAGTTCCAGCGTTCTCCCTGGACCAATGCGCTACCATGACGAGCTAAGCGAGTTGGGATAACGCAGTCAAACAAATCAACACCAGCAGCTACAGCCTGAACCATTTCCCGGTACGTTCCTACTCCCATCAGGTAACGGGGTTTGTGCTCCGGTAGCAAGGGAGTGACGGCACGCACAATCGGTTCAATCAACTCTGGAGGTTCCCCTACACTAACCCCACCAATAGCGTAACCGGGCAAGTCGAAGGTCACTAATTCTTGAGCTGAAAGCGACCGCAAATCTGAGTAGACTCCCCCCTGCACAATCCCGAATAGGGCTTGATCAGAGCGTTTGTGGGCTTTAGCACAACGTTCCAGCCAGCGGGTGGTGCGTTTAACCGCTTGGGCCACTTCTTCTCGAGTTGCAGGATAGGAAGGGCACTCATCAAAGGCCATGATGACGTCCGCAGCTAGAGCGTTCTGAATTTCGATGGAACGTTCTGGGGTCAGCTCAATCGTCTGACCATCACGAGGCGAACGAAACGTAACCCCCTGGTCTGAGATGACACGCATCTCACTCAAGCTAAAGACCTGAAACCCCCCAGAGTCAGTTAGGATCGGCCCCTGCCAATCCATGAAACGGTGCAGCCCTCCAGCCGCAGCGACGATTTCTTCGCCAGGCTGAAGATGCAGGTGATAGGTATTGGCCAGGATCATCTGAGCTGCTGTTGCCCGTACCTGGTCTGGGGTTAGAGTCTTGACATTGGCGAGCGTACCTACCGGCATAAACCGGGGTGTTTCTACCGGACCGTGAGGGGTCGTAAAACAGGCCGCACGGGCGTGAGTTCGATCACATTGAGCCTGGATTTGAAAAGAAAAGGAAGAAGTCAATCTATCAGACGCTCAGAATGAGAAGTGCTCCTCATCGTCTATCTGAACATCCCAGCCAGCTGAGAGTACTTCAGCAACTACAGCTTCCAGAGTCGCCGAGTTGATAGTACGACTGCCTTGATCCTGAAGAGGATTGGAGAGAGGGATCAACCGTAAACATCGTTGATCTTGGATCAGATCAAAAAAGGTACAAGCCTCACTGGAGTGAGGATTTTGGCCCAGACTCAGCTCAAGGTAGTCAAAGCTGTAGACATTCAGGTAGAGGGCGTGATTAGCAACAATAGTTGAAAGCTGAGGGTCAGCGTAAACCTCCAGGACATACCCTTCACCCTCACTTAGAACCTGGCCATCCTGGTGATGACAGTAACGGACGCGACCCAAATCGACTAGCAGACGCTGCATGTCCTGCTTCTTGACCACGATGCCGGTGTCAACAATACAGGGAGCAGGATAGAAAGGTTGCTCTTGGCTCATAGTGTCATCGATGGATCCTCCGAACTGGGCTCCGTGAGCAACAGTGGGGACTCAGAAATGAGAACCTGGGGTGTCGCATGATTCTAGCTTATGGATCTTCTTAATCCCTGGCGAGATCTACGGAAACCACCAGGATACTGTCTAGGCTTTAGTATCTGCAACAGCCTCCAGTAAACAGGACTACACGTAGGCGTTCACCCTGTCCGGTTACTTTTGGCGAAGCTCCCCAGGAGGGACAGGATAACCTACACGGTAGCACAGCTTAAGTCATGGTGCCGCCGGAAGGGTCAGATTCCACCTCATGCCAAATCTTCTCTAGCTGGCGCTGCCAGACTGCCATAACCTGTTCTCGGGAGTCAGAAGATTGCGTCAATTCCCCCATCAATCCCTCTTGATAAAAACGGTCTAGAGTCTGAAGGGTTGTTTCTAGCGACTGGCCTTGACGCTTTGCTGCTTGAACGATTTGGCGAATTCGCTTTTCAACAAACTGGTTAAAACTCTGGGACAACCCCTGCTGATGCAGAGTCAACAGCCTTGCTACAGCGTTTGAGAAATCCTCGATAGTCAGATCATGCAAGCTGTGCTGAAACACTCCCCACAGGACTTCTTGGTGTAAGGCGTAGCGAGCCTCTTGGGTAACGTCAAAGTTAGCCTCTAACAACTGCTCTAGAAAAGGGCGGGCTTCTTGAGCTGACGCAATGGGTACGAGCGCTCTGAGCCAAGAGTGATCATCAGAGAGCAACACAAGCAGCCTGAAGCTATGAGTCTCAATTTGCCAGGAGTTGGCAGCTAGCTCCTGAGCAGCTGAACCAAACAGCTCGGTCAGGGTAGTTCTAAGGTCCTCAGAGTTCATAGGTTTTTTGAGTATGATCTCACGGTTCCAGCTGCTGAAACAAAGCTGAGTCACTATGCGGAAACTCTTAGCAGCCCTAGTGTTCTATACAGTGCTGCCCCTCACCCATCCAACTCTGTGGTGTGGGCGAACACCTGACTTGAACTTTGAAGGAATCGTGCATTTAGCGCCTCTGGTGGGCCTGCTACTAGGAACCCTACTGGGAGCCCTGAACGAGGGGTTCAGGCTGCTCGAAGTGCCAGATCTATTGCGTGGGACGCTCGTCGTTGTGATTTGGTTATGGCTGACAGGTGGGCTGCATTTAGATGGAGCGATGGATACAGCAGACGGTCTAGCTGTAATGGAACCAGAGCGACGCTTGCAGGTGATGGCTGATAGTGTGACTGGTGCCTATGGCGTGATGGTCGCCGGTGCAATTCTGCTACTCAAGGTTTCAGCGCTGACGAGTTTGAGCCAGATTGGTTGGTTTGCTCTTGTCAGTGCTGCAGCTTGGGGCCGATGGGGACAACTGGTTGCGGCAGCATCTTATCCTTACCTCAGAACAACTGGGAAAGGCAAAATTCATCACAGGAGTCCGAAAACAACCCGGACAGCAGTCATTTCAGCAGTCGGTCTGGGTGGGTTAAGCATCCTACTGAGTTGGGCTGACCCAATATGGGGGCTAGTGACAATTTTGGCGGGTAGCAGTTTGGCCCTGTTGAGCGGCTTTTACTTCTATCGCGCCCTGGGTGGACATACAGGCGATACCTATGGTGCCGTGGTGGAATGGACAGAAGCCCTGCTGCTATGCGTTTTAGTTCTGACTAATCCACTGTTTGGGACGACAGTTCAATAATTTTTAGCTGTTGAGCGTAAATTCAGGCAGATTATGGAGAAGCAAAGGTGTTGTACCTACTTGCTTGTACCTACTTGGAGGCGATATGAGGAGTTTTGTTTTGTGTTCTACCCGTCGACTGCTATATGTCACGGCCTGTGCCATGTGTATCCCCCTAATAGCCCTTGCGATTTCAGCCCAAAAGGTTGGAGCAGAGCCCACGCCAATTCAAAATTCTCAAGTCCCTGACCTGGATGCGACTTACCAGCCTATTCAAGTTCCGCAAGCACAGGCCAATTTCTACACTCGCACCTACACGCCCACAGACTTCGGAGCTAATCCAGATCAGCGAGTACAGCGGATGAGTCTAGCTATAACCCCAGACCTGCGAGCTGGTGTATTCAACGACCTCGGCTTTCGGTTAGCTTCAGTTTTTCGGGTCAATGGGGTAGAAACGCCTCTCTACCGGACCCAGGGTCGCTGTCAACCGTACATCCGTTATGGCACTACAAACCAGGTTCAATATCAGTGCGTCGGCAGCTTTGATCCAGTGAGGCGGCCAGATATTACCCATTTCACCCTAACTACAGGGGCTCAAAATGGCCAACCGGGTCTTTTCCTGAAAGCAGAACGCGTACTCTTATTTACGCCTGCTCCCTCCATTGCTGATCCTTTGAGCCCAACCTACGGCTTTGGACGCATGAGTGATCCGGATTGGACACCAACCAGCTACGTCTACTTTCTGCCATTTGCAACTACAGGGCCTCTCTCGGCTTTAGATGAGCGTGCTGCCGCTGCGCCTGTCACCACATCATTTCAGCCCAGTGCATTTCAGCCGTCTGCATCGTCTCGTCCGGTTCGCTCCCTCTGGTAGGGCCAAACGGCCTTGCAGCTCTCACCCAGACCCAGTTAGATCACTGGGTCGATCAAGCGCGAGCTTACATCCAACCGCCACATCAGCTACCAAACCACATTCCTTTGCTAGCTCAAGCTAATCCGGCTTGGCTAGCAATTCAGGTTCAGACGTTGCAGGGTGAGAGCTTCAAAGCAGGCAAGGTCGACCCAGCCTTCGCCTTGATGAGTGTAGTCAAGCCATTGGTGCTGTTGTTCCTGCTGGAATATTTGGGAGCGGACACCGTTTTTCAGCATGTAGGCATGGACCCATCGGACCGAGCCTTCAATTGTTTAACTCAATTGGAGCTTGACCTAGGTTGGCCTCGCAATCCCCTAATCAACAGTGGCGCCATTGTCTTGGCCTCGCTGCTGCCTGGGCAAGATGCTCAATCTCGCTGTGCGGCTCTGTGTCACTGGCTGTGTCAACAGTCAGGCCAGCAACTGTTCTTGAATGAGACGTTACTAGCCTCTGTTCGTCTAGCAGGGGGACATGCCAACAGAGCCTTAGCCAGGACTTTGGTACAGCATGGAAAGCTAGGCGAACCAGAGCTGGCACTAAACACCTACAACCATCTCTGCTGTCTATCGGGAACTGTAGCTAACCTGGCAGGCATTGGCCTGCTACTGGCTAAACCTGGTCACTCACCCCGTGTAGAGCACCGCCGTATTGTTAATGCCCTAATGTCAACCTGTGGGCTGTATGAAGCCTCAGGACGGTTTGCGGCCCGCGTGGGTTTACCAACGAAGTCCGGCGTTAGCGGTGCTCTTTTATCAGTAGTGCCAAGTCAAGGGGCTATTGCCTGCTACAGTCCCGCGTTAGATCTGAATGGCAATTCCTTAGCTGGATGCTATCTACTGGAGCAAATGGCTCAAGCCTTGAACCTGAGCCTTTTCAGTTAAGGCTAACTTAAAGCAGTGTCACTTACGCTCTGGATGAGCCGCTTCTGGCGGTGGCCCCATTTCGTTAATTGCTGCAATCATCTGATAGAGACGGCCCTGGTCCCGTTGATTGAAGTACAACAATAGCCGAGGCAAGTCCAAAGTCTCATCTTTGCCTTCCTCAGGCAAAGCCCGACTCTTGATGATTTGCCCCTTGACCAGAATGTCACTGAATAGAGCATTGAGTTGCTCAACTTCAAGATCGGAGAGTTCAAAGTTGAGCCTGAGCACTAGTTTCGGACCGACATAACGGCAGGAGTGATAAACCCGGTAGAAGCTGGCAATCGCCTCACAAGCGACATCAACCCGGTCTGTAAGCGTATACAAGCTGCGATCATCCGGACTAATTAATCCGCGTTTCAGCAGGTGCTTCTGAATGTACGCATCCCATTCCAACCAGTAGTCTCCCCCTGGCTTGTCAACCAGAACCAGTGGTAGGGGCTGCGATTTGCCAGTTTGGCAAAGGGTTAGGCATTCAAACGCTTCATCATGGGTGCCAAAACCACCGGGAAACAGAGCGAGGGCGTCACTCTCTTTGAGAAAGAACAATTTGCGAGTAAAGAAGTATTTAAAGTCGATCAGCTTAGGGTCGCCTTGAATGTACGGGTTAGCTCCCTGCTCAAACGGCAAGCGGATATTGAGGCCGAAAGAGCGCTCAGTCCCCGCTCCTTCATTAGCACCCTGCATGATGCCCCCGCCAGCTCCCGTTATCACCATGAAGCCTTGCGCTGTTACACAACGGGCAAAGTCTGCTGCAAGTTGGTACTCTGGGCTATCCGGTTGAATTCTAGCGGAGCCAAAAATACTAATCTTGCGGGTATGGCGATAGGGATAAAAGACTTGGAAGCCTCCAGCCATATCTTGCAGAGCAGCACTAAGGATCTTCCAATCGAGACGGTCAATTTCACCGTTGGCTAGGTGCAGGGTCGAGGCTAGCACCTGTTGAATCAGCGCACCATTCTTAAGATCAGGCAACTGGTCCAACAAATGATTAAGCTGGTTGCGCAGAGCGGATGAGGGGTCATTGGAAGGCAATGAAGTCATGGGGGAAGGCACCAATGGGCCACTATTCTACTGGCTTGCAGCCCTCCGCTACCTGCTCAGGCTGTTACTCCTCAAGTTAAACGAACAAACAAACGCCCTAGCCCAATGGCTAGAGCGTTTGGAAATGTCAATAGGTCAGCCTGGATTACAGATGCTTCTCAAGGGTGTTGGCCAAAGTGGTTTTAGGCACCGCACCAACTACCATGTCCACTTTCTGCCCAGCTTTAAAGACCATTAATGTTGGAATACTACGAATCCCATACTGGCTAGCGATACCGGGGTTCTCATCGGTATTTACTTTAACGACTTTGACCTTGCCGTCGTACTGCTGAGCGATTTCATCAACCACTGGAGCTACCATGCGGCAGGGACCGCACCAAGGAGCCCAAAAGTCCACCAGAACCGGAACATCGCTTTCCAGAACTTCTTGCTTAAAGCTGGTGTCCGTGACGGAAACGGCTGATGACATGCCTGCAAAAATCCTTTAAATCAGGGCTATCTGTATTGAATTTATCATAGGTGCTTTTTGGTAAGTCTGAACGAAAACAATTTCAGTCAGATTTTCAGCCCAAAAGGAACCGCCCGAACCGAAGTCCAGGCGGAGTGTGGTGTGAGGAGTGAACGGAAACATGCGTCTCCGCTCACTTTATTGTAAGCGAGTCTCCCCAATTTTGCAGAGGATACAACTGGTGTAAGCCTCTAGACAGATAAATTGTAGCTGTTAGAGACCCTGTAAACTTTTGTTCAGCGTCCCATGCCAAGCTGCTGTGCCTTTTGGTAGACCTTACCCTCGGTTAGCAGGGAGGGTGCGATTACAACTTCAACTTGTTGCATCTGTCGAAGATTTTTAGCTCCTAGGGTTCCCATACTTGTTTGAAGGGCGCCTAGCAAGTTGTGAGTACCATCATCAAGACCAGCGGGTCCTTTTAGGATTTGCTCTAGGCTCCCAGTTGTGCCAACTCGGATTCGGGTACCCCGTGGAAGCAACGGACTTGGGGTTGCCATACCCCAGTGATAGCCTCTGCCTGGTGCTTCTGCTGCTCGCGCAAAGGGGGACCCGATCATGACACCATCTGCACCGCAGGCAATACATTTACAAATATCACCACCAGTAATCAAGCCACCATCAGCAATAATCGGCACATAGCGTCCGCTCTCCTGGGCATAATCATCCCGAGCCGCAGCGCAGTCGGAAATTGCTGTAGCTTGTGGGACTCCCACTCCCAACACGCCTCGGGAAGTACAAGCAGCGCCCGGTCCGATGCCTACCAGAACTCCAGCGGCCCCTGCTTTTAGAAGGTCTAAGGTCACATCGTAGGTTACACAATTACCTAGGATGACCGGAATAGGCATTTCTCGACAAAAGGTAACTAGGTCCAGAGGAGTGACACCTCCAGGAGCT
This sequence comes from Leptolyngbya sp. FACHB-261, assembly GCF_014696065.1. Classification (NCBI taxonomy): domain Bacteria; kingdom Bacillati; phylum Cyanobacteriota; class Cyanophyceae; order Leptolyngbyales; family Leptolyngbyaceae; genus Leptolyngbya; species Leptolyngbya sp. FACHB-261. The sequence goes on from NZ_JACJPL010000032.1 coordinate 56,872, forward strand.
AGGTGAGCAGTTGAAACAACCGTCGCCTGTACAAAGAATAAATCTGCTCCTGCCTCTGCTACAACCTGCCCGTACTTAGCAGCTCCTGCAGGCGTGGCACTGGCAGCTGCGATGCCTCCCTGCGCTTTGATTTCTTGAATGCGCTGTTTGATCAGGTCCGGCTGAATCGGTGCAGCATACAGCTCTTGCATGAGCTGAACAAACTCACCAGGACCAACGCTAGCTATTCGCTCCAAAATGGGCGTTGGATCTTCATAGCGGGTCTGAATGCCCTCCAAGTTGATCACTCCCAAAGCTCCAAGTTGGGACAGAAGAACTGCCATTTTTACGTCGACAACTCCGTCCATGGCACTAGCAATGATTGGAATCTGTCGCTCAATATTTCCTAAAGTCCAACGAGTATCTACCAGTGCAGGATCAAGGGTGCTACGCCCAGGAACCAGTGCGATTTCATCAATGCCGTAAGCTCTGCGAGCTGTTTTAGCCCGTCCCAATTGAATATCCACGCGCTCTGCCCCAAAAAGTGTATTGGCTAGCCTATCGAAATTTAGATTGGGGCTGCAATCCGTCTCGGCTCTCTTAAGCCTGCGCTGCAGCCGTAGCTTTACTCCTCTGCATCAGAATCTAGTTCTCCGACATCTTGATAAATAGCTTCAAGGGCTTGACGCTGTGTGCGTCGCGACGGCCTTCGATAACGTTTGGCCTCTAGCCGAGGCTCATCCTGGGTAGCGCCTAAAGCGCGAAATTTAGTCTTTAAAGCAGCATCAGGGTCTGTGACTTGAGCCATTTTTGCCTGCCAGACCAAAACTTCCTCTAAAAAGCTTTGATAGTGGGGGTAACGCTCCCAGTCTCCTCGGACAACACAGCCTGGCTCTTCCTGATGTATACAGTCAGTGAATTGACACCTAGCTTCCCTTTGTCGAGCCCGAATCTCGGGGAAGCAGGCTGCCAGCTTCCTAGCAGTCATAGTTAGAGCTGGCTGGTTAAACCCAGGTGTATCTGCCAGTAGGCCCCCTTCCGGTAACTCAAACAGCTCCACATGGCGGGTGGTATGCCGCCCTCGTCCTAAATATTCTGATAGAGCACCAACTCTTAGCTCTCGATCAGGGATCAGGATGTTAATTAGGCTAGACTTACCAACCCCAGAAGGACCAGCGAGAACGCTCGTGTTGTCTCTTAAGGCGGTTCCAAGCTCTCTTAAGCCTGTCTGGGCTTGAACACTAACCAACACCGGGCTGTAACCCCAGTCGTTTAGATGTGATCGCCAGTGTTGTTGATCAACCTCACTGACTAGATCTGCTTTGTTCAGACATAACAGCACCCTCAATCCACTGACCTCAGCCGTAACCAGAAAGCGACTCAGCTGAATCGGATCTAGGGGTGGGCTTGCCAGAGCGAACACCAATAACACTTGGTCAGCATTGGCAATAGGCGGACGATCAAGTTCACTACGTCGCGCCAATACCTCTGCAATTGCACCCCGCTGTCCTTGCCAGTCGGGTTCAACTACTACAACCCGATCACCCACCAGCACTCGCGTCCCAATCTTTTTCAACCGTGTACGACGCGTACACAGCAAATCAGTTCCTTGATCAAGGTGGACTTGGTAATAGTTAGCCTGGGCAGCCAGAACCGTTCCTTGCCAGGCATCGCCCTGAGTCATGGGGCGGCAACAGAACTGCCTCGACAGACTTGCAGAATAAAGAAGCTGCCTTGGTCTTGAACGGTGATAATCTCGTGCCCTTCTTGACTGAGACTCCCAGGCACTTGCTCAAGCGGCTCCCCCGCATCAAGCCAAATCTCTAACATTTGGCCTGCTTGCATGCGGTCTAGCTGCAGCTTTGCTCTGACAAAATTGATTGGGCAGGGAGTTCCCCGCAGGTCCAGCTTCTCAACCTGAGTTGTATCTGGCATGATTAGTTACGGAAAAATCCGCCTAGAAAGCCATCAACATTGCTGCCCTTGGCTCGATCACCCTTTAACCGAGCTAGCTTCTCCAGCAATTCTCGCTCCTCAGCATTGAGCCGAGTTGGGATTTCTACCTGAATAGTCAAGCGGTGATCACCACGACTAACTGGATTACCCAAGCGAGGCACGCCACGGTTTTCGAGGGTCAATACCGTGCCAGGTTGCGTCCCTGCTGGGATTAGGATTTCTTCCTTACCATCCACAGTATCAATACGCACACGCGCTCCTAAAATCGCATTCAGGTAGCTGATCTTGACTTCGGAGACAATATCAATGCCATCCCGCTGAAACTCAGAGTCAGCCTGTACAAACAGATAAACGTACAGGTCACCTGGCGGTCCCCCTCGCTCACCCGCATCCCCTTCTCCTGAAACGCGGAGCCGGGTGCCGCTATCAACGCCTGCAGGAATCGTGATTTTGAGTTTTTTTGTGATTTGAGTCTGACCCGAGCCACCACAGGTATCACACTTGTCCTCAATTACCTGTCCAGAACCATTACAGGTAGGGCAAACTGAAACCTGAGTAAAACTACCAAACGGCGTCCGAGTAGCTCGCCGCACTTGCCCAGATCCTGTACAGGTTGTACAGGTACGAGGACGAGTTCCAGATTTAGCACCCGAGCCACTACAAGTTGTACAGGTTTCTAAATGGCTAATGCGAATCTGCTTTTCACCACCGAAGACTGCCTCGCGGAAATCTAGCTTCAAATCAAAGCGGAGATCATCTCCTCGCGCAGGACCACTACGCCGCCTTGCTGTACTTGCCCCAGTTGGTCCACCACCAGAAAAGCCACTGAAGAAGCTTTCGAAGATATCAGCAAAGCCGCCGATATCACTAAAATCTTGAAAGCCGCCAGCCCCTGCTGCCGCACCACCCAGGCCAGCCTCGCCAAAGCGATCATAGCGGCTACGGGTCTCTGGTTCCGAGAGAACTTCGTAAGCGCGATTGATCTCTTTGAAGCGTTCTTCTGCTCCAGACTCCTTGTTGACGTCAGGATGATATTTGCGAGCTAGACGACGATAGGCTCGTTTGATCTCTTCTTTGTCAGCGTCTCGCGCGACGCCCAGGATCTCATAGTAATCACGGGCCATAGAGCAGTGGCAGATTGGGGCTAGGTTGACGGTGAACTTCTCGGCTCTTCTCTAGTTTACGCCGCGCCTTCTCTAGTCTACGGCTTCGTAATCAGCAGTCAAAGTGTCTTCGTCATCGTAGTCGCTGCTGTAATCCCCTTCTCCAGGTGCAGTACCAGGGCCTCCGTTAGTGGCGGGACCACCGTTACCTAAACCACTTGAGCTAGAACGCTGATATACTTCTGCGCCAATTGCAAACAGCGCTTGCTGCAGAGCATCCAGCTTGCCCTTAACTTCTTCAAGGCTGGAACTCCGGTTGTTCAAAGCTACCTTCAGATCTGCCGCCTTTTGATCAGCCTCATATTTACGAGCGTCCGTGATCAGATCTCCGTTCTCCCGAATTGTAGATTCATAGCTGTAGAACAGAGCATCCGCCTGATTTTTTAGCTCAACTAGTTGCTTGCGTTTACGGTCATCATCGGCAAAGGCTTCGGCCTCTCGCCGCATCCGTTCTACCTCATCAGGTGAGAGACCACCGGTGTTACTAATGCGGATACGCTGCTCTCGACCTGTACCTTTATCTTGGGCAGAAACGTTGAGAATCCCGTTGGCATCAATATCAAAAGACACTTCAATCTGAGGAACACCTCGGGGTGCTGGAGGAATCCCAGAAAGCTGGAACTTGCCCAAGGTTTTGTTGTCTTGGGCCATCGTCCGTTCGCCCTGTAGGACGTGGATCTCTACAACGCTCTGGCCGTCAGTTGCTGTTGAGAAGATCTGTGACTTGCTAGTTGGGATCGTGGTGTTGCGATCAATAATTCGGGTAAAGACCTCGCCTAGAGTTTCGATCCCCAGCGATAAGGGAGTGACATCTAGCAGCAGTAAATCTTTGACCTCGCCACCCAAAACCCCAGCCTGAATGGCCGCACCAAGGGCAACGGCTTCATCAGGGTTCACTGATTTATCTGGAGCCCTACCCCCAAAGAACTTGCGAATTGCATCCTGAACTCCTGGCATTCGAGTCGAACCACCTACTAAGATGATTCGATTGATATCATCAGGTTGCAATTCAGCATCTTTAAGAGCTTGAGCCGTAGGCTCCAAAGTGCCCTCAATCAGATGGTTCACCAACTCCTCAAACTTGGCGCGGGTTAACTCCGTCTCCAGATGCTTTGGCCCAGAATCATCCGCTGTAATGAAGGGCAAATTAATCGAGGTTGCCAGGGTGCTAGAAAGTTCGATCTTGGCCTTCTCTGCCGCCTCTTTTAGGCGTTGAATAGCCATTTTGTCTTGACTAAGATCGATGCCGTTACCTTGCTGAAAGTTCTCAATCATCCAGCGTACTAAGCAGTCATCGAAATCATCGCCCCCCAAGTGGTTATTACCTGAAGTAGCTTTGACCTCGAAAACTCCTTCGCCTAGCTCCAAAATTGACACATCAAAGGTTCCACCCCCCAAGTCGAAGACTAGTACCTTCTGGTCAATCTTCTGCTTATCCAATCCGTAGGACAGAGCTGCAGCTGTAGGCTCATTGATGATGCGCAGCACCTCGAGTCCTGCAATTGTGCCGGCATCTTTAGTGGCTTGACGCTGTGCATCGCTAAAGTAAGCGGGAACCGTAATTACAGCTTGAGTAACAGGCTCACCTAGATAGCTCTCCGCATCCTGCTTGAGCTTTTGCAGAATCATGGCAGAGATCTCCTGAGGCGTGTATTCACGGCTGCGGATCTCTACATTGACAGTCTCATCGCGACCTCGCACTGCCTTGTAAGGGACTCGAGCCCGCTCCACTTCCGTATCCTGCCACCGTCGCCCAATGAAGCGCTTGATGCTGAATACAGTATTCTCTGCATTAGTTACAGCCTGTCGCTTAGCAAGCTGACCTATCAACCGGTCGCCGCTGCGAGTGAAGCCAACCATGCTTGGAGTCGTTCGTCCACCTTCCGAGTTGGAAATGACGACAGGCTGACCGCCTTCAAGCACTGCTACACAGCTGTTTGTGGTTCCTAGGTCGATCCCGATGACTTTACCCATATCCAGCGACCGGTGAGCGCCTCAAGTGAGCGACGTTTTGGTTCAGTCAGTCCTCAATGGCTTTCACCCTCTACACTCGTCCATCTACAACCTGTAGAGTAGGGACAAATTTAGGGGCTACTCGTGCAATAGCCTAGAGGAATTACTGAGTGGAGCGAGTTCAGCTTACCCTTCCGCAGCGCTTTCGCCTTCACCCGAGGTTATCACGGGCTCTGGAGGAGCAGCAACTTTGACCAAGGCATGGCGAAGCACCCGCTCTCCTAATAGGTATCCCCGTTGGAACTCGTCAATCACTACATCTTCTGGATATTGATCGGTTGCCTCTCGCATGACGGCTTCGTGCAGGTTAGGGTCGAAGACTTCACCAACAGGGCGCATTGGGGCAACACCAATGCGCTTGAGGCAATCAACTAGCTGTTTATATACGCTTTGGTAGCTAGTGTGGATGGTCTTCTCGCCATCTGTTTTGGGCTTAATTTGAGAACGAGCACGGTCAAAATTATCAACAACAGGTAGGAGCTCTAGGATGGTATCGCCCTTGATCTTTTGCTCCTGTTCTTCTTTCTCTCGTTGAGTGCGCTTACGAAAGTTCTCGAAATCAGCAGCTAAGCGGGTCCGCTGCTCTGTTGCATCCTTGAGTTGAGCTTGCAGCGTCTCAATCTGCTGACTAAGTTCGGTAATCAGCGCTGCCGCCTCTGCTGCGCCTTGCCCATCTGCTTCACTGTCTTCTGGGAGGTCTTCTAACAACGTCCCTAGCCCCTCGATAGGGTCATCAGCCGCATTATCAGGAATAGACTCTACCCCCACTGTTTGCTCGGTTGGCGAATCAGCTGGCTTGACATCAGTGTCTGGGCTACCTGGTTCAAATTCACTCATGGCCTCACTTCCGTGCTCTCTGGCCCCATGTTGGCTCGATTGTGGGAACTGATCCTCTTCCTCAATCATCGTAAGTTCGCAGATCTAAATTCTGATAGTTTCTGGAAAGCTCTGCTTTAGTCCACACTCCCCGCAGTTTAGGGGCGTTTTCAACCTTCAGTGGGTTAAGTCAGGTTAACACACCCCCTGGTCTGGGGCACATGACAAAGCCAGCTGAGCATGAAGGTTATCATCTTCTCCAGAACCTTCACAGGTTCAGTAGGTGCATCAGAGTCACGTTGATTGGGAATAATTGGGACAAACTCTCTTGCGCTGGCCATGACGAATCCTTCATCCAAGCCCCGCACCGCTCTAATTGTCCAGCAGAGCTTCTCGCCCTTCGGCAATAAGCTGGTTCAATCTGGTTACATCGACAATGATCGGATGCGCCAGGCTCTCATGGAAAGCCGCAGGAGCAAACGCCCTCTGCTGGATGTACTTGAAAGCATTACAGGCCAGCAGTTGCCTCCAGATCTACTGCGGCAATACAAGCGTCAGCAGCTCTTCGAGCTCAAGATCCTCTACGGCGTTGATTCTCTTGATCCGGAAATTGATCAAGCTAAAATGTCCGGCAGCCAGGTCAGCGCGCTCATTAGCACGCCGGACAATCCTCAAGGGTTAATCCCCATCGATTTCTGTCGTTTACACCAGCTTGTGCCGCTCTCTAGGACGGAGAGCAATGCGTTGGTAGCGATGGTAGATCCAGATAACCTCGGTGCCCTTGATGAGTTAAATCGTCTACTGCGAACCCAGAGCTTGACTCTGCAACGCATGGTGGTCACGGTTGAAGATTTCCAGCAGATTTTTGACCGTTACTTAGACGAGCAAGCTCAGAAGCAGAAGCAAATCGAAGTTAAAACCGATGACTTAGACTTCGATACGCTGGAAGAAGGGTCTGATGGCTCACTTGATGAACCTGAATCGTTAGAGGCTGCGCTTAACGATGCTGAAGCTGCCCCGATCATCGCTTTGGTTAACAAAATTTTGGCTAAAGCCCTAAGCGAGGACGTCTCAGACATTCACATTGAGCCACAGGAAGAATCACTACGCATCCGCTACCGCAAAGATGGGGTGCTCCGTGAGGCCTTTGATGCTCTGCCTAAGAAGATTATTCCAGCGGTTACCTCTCGCTTCAAAATCATCTCCAACTTAGACATTGCCGAGCGTCGTCAACCTCAGGACGGCCGCATCCAACGAGTCTTTCAAAGCCGTAAAGTTGACTTTCGAGTCAGTACCCTACCTTCTCGCTACGGTGAGAAGATTGTGTTGCGGATTCTAGATAACTCTGCAACTCAACTCGGTCTTCAAAACCTGATCTCCGATCCGGAGAGTCTGGAGACTGTGCAGCAGATGGTGAGCCGACCCTTCGGTTTGATCCTGGTGACAGGACCCACTGGATCTGGTAAAACCACCACTTTGTACTCCGCGCTACAGGAGCGCAATGACCCTGGTGTCAACATCAGCACTGCTGAGGATCCCATCGAGTACACTCTGCCCGGTCTAACCCAGGTACAGGTGCTGCGTGAGAAGGGTATGGATTTTGCCAAAATCCTGCGAGCTTTTCTGCGGCAAGATCCAGATGTGATTTTGGTGGGTGAAACCCGAGACCGGGAGACGGCCAAGACAGCCATTGAAGCTGCACTAACAGGTCACTTAGTGCTTACGACGCTGCACACAAACGACGCAGCTAGTGCCATTGCTCGTCTTGAGGAGATGGGCGTCGAGTCTTTCATGGTATCTAGTTCGCTGATTGGGGTACTAGCGCAGCGGCTAGTACGTCGAGTTTGTGGGGAGTGTCGCATCCCATATACTCCATCAATCGATGAGTTGGGCCGCTTTGGTCTGTCTGCCTCACGTCATGCTGAGTTGACCTTCTACAAAGCTAATACTCTACTGCCAGAGGCTGTGCAGGAAGTAAAAGCCCGAGGAGGCACCATCTGCACCAAATGTGGTGGTAGTGGCTACAAAGGCCGTTGTGGGGTGTATGAGGTCATGCGAGTGACTGAGGATTTGCAAGCCCTGATCACTGAAGGGGCACCCACTGAACGCATTAAGGAAGTTGCGGTTGAGCAGGGCATGAAAACGCTGCTATCCTACAGCCTCGATTTAGTTCGTCAGGGGCTAACGACACTAGATGAAGTTGAGCGGGTAACCTTCACAGATACGGGACTAGAAGCTGAACTGAAGGCTAAACGCAAGAGTTCGTTGACCTGCCGTTGTTGTGGAGCAGAATCTAAGCCGGAGTGGCTCGATTGCCCCTACTGCACCACACCTCGCTTTGCAGATAACTAAGCCTGGTTAGGTGCACCACTGGTCGCACCCCTACCTGATTACTACCCAAGCTTTCGGCAGATTTTCTACCTATCACACGGAGCGCTAAGCCCATGGCTATGGACTACATGATCGAAGACCTGATGGAAGAATGCGTCGAGAAGGGCGGCTCTGACATTCACATTTCCACCAGTCTTCCCCCCTATATCCGTATCAGTGGTCATCTAACCCCAACGGACCGGGATCCGCTGACGGCTGAGGAATGCCAACGGCTGATCTTCTCGATGCTCAACAACACTCAGCGCAAGAACTTAGAGCAGAACTGGGAGTTGGATTGTTCCTATGGGGTGCGTGGCTTAGCTCGCTTCCGGGTGAATGTTTACAAGGACCGGGGCACCTATGCTGCCTGTTTGCGAGCGCTATCTTCCAAGATTCCAGATATGGAATTGCTGGGGATGCCAGATGTAGTACGCGAGATGTCAGAGAAGCCTAGAGGTTTGATCCTGGTGACCGGACCCACCGGTTCAGGTAAGTCAACAACGCTGGCGTCGATGCTCAATAACATCAATAAAACTCGGGCCGAGCACATTCTGACCATTGAAGACCCGATCGAATTCGTGTACGAACCGATCAAGAGTCTGGTCCACCAACGTCAGGTCGGAGAGGACACTAAGAGTTTTGCCAACGCTCTACGCGCCGCCTTACGGGAAGACCCAGATGTCATTCTGGTTGGCGAAATGCGGGATTTGGAAACCATTCAGTTAGCTATTTCAGCAGCAGAAACGGGTCACTTGGTTTTCGGTACCTTGCACACCAGTTCTGCGGCGCAAACGGTTGACCGTATGGTGGACGTTTTTCCGCCAGAGCAACAGATGCAGGTGCGTGTACAGTTGTCCAACTCGCTGGTGGCAGTGTTTTCCCAGACTCTGGTTCCCAGGCTGAACCCCAAACCCGGAGAATACGGTCGGATTATGGCCCAGGAAATCATGATTGTGACCCCTGCAATCTCAAACCTGATTCGGGAGGGTAAGACCTCGCAGATGTACTCCATGATTCAGACTGGCGCTAAGCTGGGCATGCAAACCCTGGAAAAGGTGCTGGCAGACCTTTACAAAGCCAAGAAGATTTCGTTTGACTCAGCCATGTCCAAGACTTCTCGGCCTGACGAACTACAACGGATGCTGGGCGGTGCAATGCCGACTGATTCGAAGGCTGGGCAGGGTACCTCCAAGCCACCCGTACGAGCTTAGGCTCAGGAATTGTATTGCGTTGCTTAGCCAGTCTGAGCGCTGGCTAACCCCTAATTTCTCCGCTAGCTATGGTATCAGCGGTCCTCTGTAGGACGTACACCTTGATTAGTTCTTCTCTATCCACCGAAACTCGGGTTGTGACCTATGCCCACCTATGTCGCTCGTGCCCGCGATTCTCAGGGCAACTCTACCAAGCAACGCGTCGTCGCTGAGTCTGCCAGTGAAGCACGCAGCGTATTACGTGAGCGGGGCCTTTATGTGTTGGACCTTAAGCAAGCACAGGCTTTTGACCCCAGCACTTTTGACTTGGCTCAGATCGGTACAGCGATGGCCAAGATCACGGTCAAAGACAAGGCCGTTTTCTCCCGTCAGTTTGCTGCGCTGGTGAATGCAGGCGTTTCCATGGTGCGGGGGCTTGGCGTTCTAGCAGAGCAGTGTGAGAACCCCAAGCTTAAAGGCTGCCTAGTCGAGATTCGTTCGGATGTAGAGCAGGGCAGTAATCTCTCAGACTCAATGCGCAAGCATCCGGAGGCGTTTGATGGTTTGTACTGCAGCATGGTTCAAGCAGGCGAGGTCGGCGGTGTACTAGATGAAGTGCTCAACCGTCTGTCTAAGCTTTTAGAAGACCAAGCCCGCTTGCAGAACCAGATCAAGTCAGCCATGGCTTACCCAACCACTGTGGGTACACTGGCGGTTCTAATTTTTATTGGAATGGTGGTATTCATTCTGCCAACCTTTGCTGGTGTGTTTAAGCAGTTGGGCGGCGAACTGCCAGCGTTTACCCAATTCATGATGAACATCAGCGTATTCTTAAGAACGCCACAGTATTCTGTGGGGCTGATTCTCGTCCTGTTCGGTCTGAGCATCGTTTACAGGCGTTACTACAATACGCGCGTAGGCCGGGAAACCATTGACCGTTTGACCCTTAAGCTACCTCTGTTTGGTGACTTAATTCAAAAAACGGCTGTGGCTCGCTTCTGCCGTACCTTTGGCGCCCTATCGGGCGCAGGGGTACCGATTCTGACGGCCCTTGAGATTGTGCGCGACACCTCAGGCAACCAAGTGATCGCCAACGCAATCGATGAAGCCCGTCGCTCAATCAAGGAAGGCGGCATGATCAGCCTTGCTATTCAGAAAGAGCAGGTCTTTCCGGTCATGGCAGTACAAATGATCAACATCGGTGAGGAAACAGGCGAACTGGACAAGATGCTTTTGAAGGTAGCTGATTTCTACGATGATGAAATTGAGCAAACAGTGAAAGCTCTCACCAGCATTATGGAACCAATAATGATTGCCGTACTGGGCGGTATGGTCGGCTCCATTCTGGTAGCAATGTACTTACCGATGTTCAAGATCTTCGACTTGATGGGCTAAGCGAAGTGGAAGTGGGGTTGGGGCGCATACAATCTAGGGCGGTGAGAGTGAACCTGCTGCCCTAACTGTGACCGATTTCTCTCCTGGTGAGACCGTACGTTTGGTGTTGATCGAGAGTGATGCGATCTTCCTCTTAGGTCTACGCACTCTCTTTAATCAAGTCGCTGGTTTCGAGGTAATTGCCGAAACCAGCGACTTGGCGCTTTTACCGCCTTTAGGCGAACTGGTTGCCGATCTGGCAATTCTGGGAGCAGGCGACCAAGCAGTTCTGACCTGTGAAGAGTTGCGCAGCCGCTATCCTGATTTGCCCATTTTGCTTTTGAGTGACGCTCCAACTCAGCCGCGTGTACGTCAGTTAGTTCAGGGCCAATGCTCTAAGGGAACTGACCCTGGCAGACTGCTTAGAGTGGCGCAACAAGTTGCACGAGGACAAACTTGGTGGGATCTGCCCCTATCTGTTTCAGAACTCGCACCTGCGTCAAGCCAGCGGAAAGGTGGTTGGTTAGCCACAACAGTTCAATCTTGGCGGTCTGGTTTGCTGACTAGCAGCAGTTTGACTCAGTTACAGGCTGAGTTGGATCGCTTGGAAGCCAAGCTACGCTCTACGAATTTATCAGTGCCGCAGCGCTTATTTTTGCAGGGTCGTATGCGAGAATTGCGAGCTTCTCGACGGTTGATTCAATCTATTTTAGGCACGCTCAGCCCTGCTGCGAAGCCTCCCACCCTGCCTTCGTCTCCATCCACGCCCTTGGTCATCCAGCCGCCAGCAAGCCTGCAAGTTGCTACTCCGGTGTCGCTGTTTGAGCGCGTATTTCTACGCTTTCAAAGGAGTAACCTCACAAATTGCACTGGAACACCATTAGAGCTGGATATTCTGCGCGAGGATAAACAGCGAGAATTGCTCTTAACTGTTCTAGGAACTCTAGAAAACACTGTCCGTGAACTTCCAGCCAACCTAAGATTGACTGACTTAGAACAGAAACGCTCACGGCTACTATTAGCAGTTTGGCGCGAGTCAACCCGCAACTTCTTTGGGCGGTACTATAGCCTACCGCGTCAGGAACTGAATTATGAAGTCACGGAAACACTGCTGCTATCAGCAGAGCGAGTCGAGCGAGAGAACCTCAACCAGATACCATTAGTGCCAGAGCTGTTAGCCCACTTAGTTCTGCGAACTGGTTTCAACATTGATAACCGAGCTTACGCTTACAACGAGCCAATTGCTCAGCAGCGGGCAGAAGTACTATTACAAAATTTGGTACTGCACTTGGCTTGTGCAGTAATTGCTCCTTTGTTGAACCAGTTCGCTCATGAGCCAGAGATCAAACGAGAATTCTACGGACGACAGCTAGTCACGACTCGTGACATTGAGCGCTTTCGCAATCGCTTGACTTGGCGCTATCGTCTTGAAAAGTATTTTGTAGAACCGCGTAATCTGTTTGAGAGCAGTCTGCCGTTATTAGTAGTTGAACCAATTGGTATCGAGTGCTTTAAGATTTATTCGCCTCGTGACCAGGAGCTTAATCAACTCTCTGGATTGGGGGCTACAGTTACGCTTGCGCTAGAAACCTGGGATGCTGTGGGACCTGGTGTACGGGCTGTTATAACCTTCGTTGGCAATGGCGTGATTTATGTGCTCACGATTCTCGGTAAAGGCTTGGGTTTAGTCGGCAAAGGCATTCTTCAAGGCATCGGCGACTCTTTACGTAATTCAGAATCTAACTCACGCAAAAATAGCTAATCCTAGTAGAGGGCTTAAGCCTTCAATTAGGCTCTGCTGCCAAGGGCGACGGGTTGACGCTCAGGTTTCGCTGCATTTTCTAGACTAGATCTACGCTCTAATGACTGCAGTTGAGCAGCCAAATGCATATCTGCCCATACTCGGTATTGAGAGGATGATACCGTAATCATCACTTGGCCGCCTTGATGCGCCAACTTACAGCCTAGATTGTAAGCCCCGGCTCGTTTCTGCATCTCGAACGAGCAGACAAGCCAATACAGCTGGTTACCATGAGACATTCCCCCCTGCATTTTGCCCTCATGATAGAAGCTAAATGGACGGACTAGTTGCTCAGGGATAACGGTTGGCAGCATGTTCGACTCGCGAGAGATTAGAGAACCAAATTAAGCCTTGATTACTCAAAGCCATGGTAATTTTGCTGGTCAATTAGAAGTGGTGGCTCCAGACCACTACTAGTCGTCTACTAACAACTTATCAGGGCAAACTACGGTTCGGCTCCGTAGGGTTGCTATTTTTGCTGCCCTCAGTACCCAGAACACCTGCGGAAAATACAGGTTCATCCATTGTTGAAAGTTCTTTTACAATTCCTTTAAAAACTCGAACTAGGTGAATTTGCTAATCCCCGCTCTATTTTTTTTGAAGCAATTACAAGAGCAAGCAGTTCCCACAGCTTAAAGCCGGTGAGAATGCGGAGAGAAACACAAGAAATTCAGCTCCCAAGTTCAGAGGTCCGCAAGCTAGCCCAATTGATGTGCTAACTTCCCAGCTTACAGGCTTCAACTGCTAGGGCAAACTCTAAGCCCAATTTCAAGGCGTTGAGGGCAGACGAGAGAAAGGTGTTTCTCAAGCCTAGAAAGTTCGCATGGACAATCCAGTTAATCAACTCAGTAGAGATTACGATTCCCAAAGCAACGAACTCATCCAAAAAAGAGCGTGCCCCAGTCAGCGCGGGTATGTTGTGCCCTAAAAAAGCTCCCAACAACAGCGACAGCAGCAGCACCAGTAGACGCCGCCAAGGATTGCGAAAGATGCCCTCCAAATAATCTAGGAGAGCATCAACAAGCGTGCTGAGACGGGTGTCTTGGGTCACGGGATCCTAAGAGCGCATGGCGATGCACTCAATCTCTACCGCCACATCCTTGGGCAAACGGGCAACCTGAACGCAGGAGCGAGCTGGGGCCGTTTCCTCAGGAAAATACTGCTTATAGACCCCGTTCATTGCATTGAATTGCTCCATGTCGGCCAGAAAAACCGTCGTCTTCACCACGTCTGCTAATGAAGCACCCGCAGCACTCAAGACCGCCTTGAGATTGTCCAGCACTCGAGTGGTTTGAGTGGTGATGTCACCATTGACTAACTGCCCAGTCGCTGGGTCAAGCGGGATCTGACCCGATAGAAACAGCATTCTACCGGTTGCCTCAATGGCTTGGCTATAAGGCCCAACTGGAGCAGGGGCATTGGCAGTAAAGACGACTTCGCGAGACATACACACTCAGGATCTACTTTTTCTTTTTCCGCCCAGCAGTCGCATCTACCGTCTCTAGCTCTGAGAGTCGGAAGCTGATCATTTTGGTCCAGTTACCGCCGCCGAAGATAACGGCAGCGTGACCATCAGTAACGCGCTGCACTAGCCCTTCGAAGCCGTAGTAGGTGTCACCCAGGTTGGTGACCCGAACAGCGGAGCCGGGCATGATTATTTTCCCATCCATGATCGTCATTCTCGTTTCTTTGCCTATTGTGTAGCCTACTCCCAAAAATCCAGCTGGGTTCAGTTCGAGTTCAATCTGCATCCAGCCACCTCAAAGCAGCCTGTCGCATAGTTGCTGTAGGTGCAGTTCGCTCTGTCCACCAGGTTAACGCTGCCGCTCCCTGCTGAACTAGCATCTCCAATCCATCCTGGATCGACAGGCCACGCTGCTGAGCCTGGTGTAGCAACTGAGTTGGGCGCGGCGTGTAGATCAGGTCATAGACTAGGGCCGTCTGAGTTTGGTCTAACTCTGAGGCAGTCAGCGGCGTAGCGTCAGTGTGTGGGTGCATGCCGATTGGCGTCGTATTCACTAGCAAACTGGCTTGAGGCAACAGCGATTTTAAATCTGCCCAGACACAAGTTCTCAAAGTTTTGGGGGGCAAGGTCTTGGAGCCAGACCAGCTCGCTGCAAACTGGCTGAGCTTGCCAGCATCACGGCCCACCACCCAAATTTCGTCAAAACCCAGCTCCCCGCAGCCAGCAACCACGGCCCGTGCTGCACCGCCGTTGCCTAAAATCACAGCTACCGCTCCCAACCAACTCTGCTGTCGCAACGGAGCAATGAAGCCTTCAACATCTGTATTGGTGCCGCTCCAGCCTGCCGAGGTGCGCTTAACTGTGTTGACTGCCCCCACAGCCTGAGCTAGGGGTGAAATCTCGCTCAAGTAGGACAAAATTGCTTGCTTGTGAGGAATGGTTACATTGAAGCCGCGTAGGCCTATGGCTTCAAAACCTTCAACAGCCTTCTTTAAGTGCTCGGGTGCAACAGGGAAAGGCACGTACGCCCAATTCAATCCCAATTCCGTTAGGGCAGCATTGTGCATGGCGGGCGACAGCGAGTGCTCTACGGGATGACCCACAATGCCTAACAGTGCAGTTTTGCCAGTGATCATGAGGTTACTTTAGGAAGTTGAGTGGAAATATGACCAGGCTCGGTTGAAATTACCCTGCATAAGAGCTGCCACGCCCGACAGCGTACGAACCTCTGGCAGTTGGGGAGACAAGTTGCGGGCTATGACCAACGCGCGTTCGGCAGCTCTGGGATGAAAGTCATAGAGGTTTACAAATGCCAAATAGGTATAGGCATAGGGATTGCGGGGTGAGAGCCGGACAACCCGCTCGAATGCCTTGATTGCCTCAGGGGCCCGACGTTGCAACACACGAGCCAGGGCCAATTGATAGGCCAAAGCCAAGTTTTGAGGCTCTTGCTGCAATCGATAGGCGGCAGCAAGGGCTGCTTGATTCACGTAATCCTGGTTCGGGTCGTATTGGCTGATGCGAGCGATTGCCGTAAAAATAGGCTCTAACCTTCCTCTAGGTAACTGGGCAGCCAGAGCGCGAAATTGAGTGACTAGATCAGGGGCTGGCGAGTTGGCAACAGCGGGCGCAGTAGCATCCACACGGATTTGAATAGGAGGTAACTTCAGACGTTCAAGCCAAGTTCCTTGTCGGTTCAGGTAGGTTGCACTCAGGGTATAATTGCCAGCCGCTAAGCGTTTCGGAACCTGTAGGCCAAGCGTTTCTTGAATCTCGTAGCTACCCCGGCGCTCACCATATAGTCGCCCTAGCCCAAGGCTATGATCCTGAAGCAAACGGGCCTGGTTAGCACCCTGCCACTCCAGTAGCATTAGACCTGACTTTAAATCTGACCAAGGTCCTCGCCAACGATAAGTCACAGGCACGATACTGCCGGGCGGCACGCGATCAGGCAGCACAACGTCAACCAGTTGAACAGAGCTAACAGCCTGAGGCAGAGGCATTACCCGCACAGTTGGCTGTTTACGTTGAAAAAGCTTGAGCTGGCTCTGGTCGGGCAGAGACCAGGTTTGCATGACCCGGAAAGCTGGGTCAGCCTCTAATGTTTTGACCACGAGCGGGTAGGCGTCGCGGACAGAACCTGGATCCCCTGTTTTGGTGACTAACCAGTCAAGAGCTTTCAGATCCGGTTGAATATAAGCAGCTTGAACCCCCACTTGGCGTCCGTAAACCTGAAAATCAGCAAGCGCGCCATAGTAGCTAACATTGCCCTGATTGAGACCGGGCAGGCTGGGTAAAACACCAATATTGGCACTGAGATAGGGCTCTGCCTGAGCCACCGCTGCAACCACTGACGCTGGAGGCCAGCCACCTTTAAGGTCAGGCCAATGTCGTGCGCCAGGACTTAAGACTCCAGCTAACCAGCCTCCCCCAATTGGAAACAGATTAGTGAGCATTAACCAGCTTGCTAACGCCAAGGTTCCCCAACGAGCAATTCGCCCGAGAAGAGCCCGGGGCCACAAGCTCAGACCATAGGCCAGCAACACGATTAGCAGCGGCAGATAGGGCAGAATGTAGCGACTGTCCTTGTTAACCACCACGGAACACAGCAAATACGCGCCAGCCCAACACCCCCCTAACCAGGTGAGAGAACGTCTCTGCTGTGAGCTCGGCCAAGCCCGCCAAATATAGAGCAACAGGCCAACTAGAGGGACCAGCAGTAGCGGCCAGGACAGGGCCCGGGGCAAATTAGCTGCGTAGTAGGTCCAGGCGGCCAGCGCGTTCAGAGGTGGATCACCCTCTAAAGCGGCAGACTCTATAACGGCGCGATTGCTAGAAGTCAAAATCAGCAACCAGTTGGTGCGATACCAAGGCCACAAGACTAAGCCCACGGTGCATAAGCTGATCAACCATTGCCCAAACCGTCCCCAAGCACGTTGGGTCAGTGACTCTAAGCCTAACCACAACAGCGGTACCAGCAAAAATAGCAAAGCGGTTTGCTTACAGAGCAAGGCTAGACCGATACTGATCCCACTCGCCAAGGTCCAGTCCCAACGCTGAGCCAGTTTATGGGTATCACGCCAGCGAGTCAGGTAATACAGGGCCAGAGTGACTAGCGCTGTCGTCGGATAGTCCAGCAGAAATTCGGTTCGAGCAGTGTACAGATGTGGGGTTAGCCAGACCAGAACCGCAGCCCACAGTCCAACTGTTGAGCTGAACAGATGCTGACCCAGACTGTACACTGCCCACATCAAGATGAGCCCAAACAGCAGGTTTACAAGCGTTGCCTGGTCAATACCGGTGCCAAATAGGGCATAGAACGGAGCGGTCAGAATATACAGCAGAGGCGGATACTTGGGCGAGGCCATCCAGAACTCGCGCCACCAGGCTCCAGAGGTGATTTCAGCTCGCCCCAGTAGGCTCCAATAAGTCATGGAGCCATTAAAGTGCTCAGATGGATCCCAGGATGGTACTGACTGATCCAACCAGAACCATAGACGTTCGGTCAGCATCCCGAGCAAGCCAATGCCAAGCAGCAGCCAAAAGTCCCGCTTTGCTTGAGGAATCTGCTTCCAAGTTGGCCAGTGTTTACTCTGGTCTTTGTACCTGCGGCGGCCAACAAACAGGTGATCAAGCCACTGCATTACTCCATCCCCCACAGCACACACTCAAAAGCTGCTCACTTCCTGCACATTCTAGGACTGTGAGAGGCAGAGTCCGCTAGAGGATAGGAACGAGGCCAAGGGGCATCAGGCAGTAGGGGTTAACAAGGAATTCTGAAGCCGCCCTGAACTCACTTGGGCAAGTCGCTCCTGCAACCAGGTTTCGTATAGCTCATTCAGTAGACGCTGACCCATGCTCGCATCCAATTGGGCAGGCAGCAGTTTTTCTAGGCGCACCAGCACGAACCACTCCCCCAATCGGGTTGGTGGCCAGAGCTGTCCCGGTTGGCCAGAGCTGAGCATTTGCGCCAGGGACGGGTGAGGTGTGCTGAGTTCGGCAGGACCGATGAGCCCTCCGGTTTGAGCTTCTGGTCCCTGCGAATATTCGCGTGCCAGATCCGCGAAGGCCTGTTCCCTTTCTTGAATACGGAAGTACAATTCCTGAGCGATGCCCAGATCCTTAACCCGAAGTAAGGAGTAGATAACTCGGTCAAGCTGAGGCTTCCGGTGCACAAAGTAGGACTCTAGCTTGGTTCCCCAAATTGCCTGTTTGAACTTCTCGATCCGCAAGCTCCGAA
Source organism: Leptolyngbya sp. FACHB-261 (assembly GCF_014696065.1). Classification (NCBI taxonomy): domain Bacteria; kingdom Bacillati; phylum Cyanobacteriota; class Cyanophyceae; order Leptolyngbyales; family Leptolyngbyaceae; genus Leptolyngbya; species Leptolyngbya sp. FACHB-261. Next base: position 75,239 of record NZ_JACJPL010000032.1, read on the forward strand.
TAGCCAAGGCTTCTAGCTGGCTTGGCGTCATGCCATAGCGTTTCAGCCAAACTTCACGGCTCGCCTCTGAAGTGATTTGGTTCTGCTCAGCAAACTGTTGGCAAGCCAAAGCTGTCTCTTCAGGTGTGCAAGAGAAAGGCTCGATGGCCTGATCGATCACGATTTCTCTTAGCAGGCGAGGCAACATCTGGTAGCTCGCCAGCAATGGCACAATCTCTTCAGCAGTAACGGTACGGCTATTGACTTGTAGGACAGGGGTCATTGCTAAGGGATGGACGGGGACGGGCACGGGAGTTGCGAACATCACTCAGCACCCTGAGTTCCCAAACCTGGGGTTACTCTAAGGGCCACTAAGCTGAGACTAGCAAATTAGCAGCTAGGCAGCTATGGGAGAACTGCCTAGTTCTATAAAGTTTTCCCTTGGTTTCAGCTGGGTTTCAGCTAGGTTTCCTTTTGGTTATACCCAGGTTTCTACCTCAGTAGCTAAGCTGCTAGCCACCTATGAACTGGCAAACAGATTAAAGCTACAGTTGCCTCAGCCGGTCAGTCCCACATCTGCACACAAATCAGCGCACAAATTTGAAGCTATCAGTCTGGCGCGAGAACAGATCAGTGAAGATGCTTAGTACAGTACGCTTACGCAAACGGATGTTAGCACTCACCGACATCCCTGATTGCAGGGAGACATCGCGCCCATTGATCGAGAGTGACTGCTTCTCTAACTGAACTTTGGCAGGGAAGCTGTAAAAATTACGAATCTGATCTGGAGGCAGGGCATCGGAACCAATCCAGACTAATTTCCCTTTAACATCTCCAAACTCGCTGAAGGGGAAAGAGTCAATGCGAACATCAGCATCCATACCCTCATGCACAAAACCAATGTCTCGATTGGTAATGTAGACCTTTGCTGTCAGCGCGTCGGCAGGCACAATCTTAAGAACCGGCTCACTGGAATTGGTAACAAAGCCAGGGGTATGGGCTTTGAGATCGAAGACAGTGCCATCAACTGGAGCGCGCAATTCTTGATAACGCAGGGTCAATTGGGCCTGGCTGAGTTGGCTATCAATTTCAGCAATCCGTTTATCGTTCTCAACAATTGCTTTGGTTAATTGACTATCAATTTCGGCGAGGCGTTTTTCGTTGTCGGAGATTTTAGTCAGCAGATCCTTCGTAGAGAGGGCTGTGGTATTAGTTCGCTTTTCCTTCGCTCCAGCTAGAGCGAACTGGAGGCGTTGTTGTTCGTCGGTGAGGCGGTCCACCTCTGCTTGGCGAGTCCGCACTTCCTGTTGCTGCCGCACATACTGAACCCGTGAAATACCGCCTTGCTCCACCAGAGGCTCAAGGTCTGTCAAGATCTTTTGATTCATTTTCAAAACATCTCGAGCGCTGTTGAGCTGTCCCCGGTTCTGAATTAATTGGCTCTGGGCTTGACTGACTTCTGATTCAGCTGAAGCGACCCGAGAGTTTGATTCAGCTTGACTGGATTGCAGGAAGGCCTGTTGCTCAGGCGTAAAATCACTGCCCTTGGAAGAGCCAGCTAGTTGGGCTCGGTACAGCCGATTCTCGGCATTCAAAGCGACCCGGCTTTTCGTCAATGACACTAGCTCAGGGGGCAGCTTGAGCCGTCGCGCTTCCTGCTCAGCCATCGCCAGAGAGCCTGAGCCCCCCATCTGTGACCGATAATAGGCATTCTCTTGAGTTAAGGCGTTGCGAATTTTGTTAGAGGATGACTGCTGCGCCTCGGCAACTGTGGGATCTAGAGTGAGCAACAAATCCCCTTTCTTCACTTTCTGGCCATCTTCAACCAGGATGCCTGAGACAACACCCCCGACAGGTGCTTGTATCTCTTTGACTGCACCTGTCGGCTCAAGCTTGCCTGCAGCCGGAACCGCTTCTTCAATCTGGGCAACGCTCGCCCAGATCAGCACAGAGGCTGTAACACCCATCAGTACCCAGGCGATACCCCGAGACCAATTGGGTGATTGCTGCAAAATTACAGTTCGGTCGAAACTCGGAGGAGCTTTTTTCGCCGGTTTAGCAGTCCCATTAGGGGTAAGGACTTGCTTAGAGTTGGAGCCGTTTTGCTGATCCATCATCTTAGAGAAATTGGCTAAAGGAATCTGCTGACCAGGAATTAATCAAAGTTGTGCTTCTTGCTGCTGGTAGAGACAGTAATAGCGCCCTCTAAGTGCCATTAATTCTTCATGGGAGCCCTGCTCTACCACAGCTCCCTGATCCATCATCAGAATCACATCGGCATTTTTGATTGTGGTTAACCGGTGCGTAATGAAAAATACGGTGCGGTCACGGGAGGCTTCAGCTAAGTTCAGACAAACTTGCCGTTCAGCATGGTAGTCCAACGCGCTAGTCGCCTCGTCTAGAACCAGCAGACGGGGGTTCTGTAGAACGGTTCGAGCAATTGCAATCCGCTGCCTTTGTCCCCCCGATAGCGCTGAGCCACGCTCACCCACACGAGTGTTGTAACCATTGGGCAAGGACATGATGAAATCGTGAGCGAAAGCAATTCTTGCTGCTTCGATAATCTCTTCTGAGGTGGCGTCAGGATTGGTCAGGGCAATGTTGTCCTGAATCGTGCCATCAAATAGCAGAGTGTCCTGCAAAACCATGCCGACTTGGCGACGCAGTGAGTAGAGTTCTACCTTACTAATATCGTAGCCATCGATTAGAATGCGGCCCGAGTTCGGCTCATAAAGCCTCTGCAAAAGCTTCATTAACGTGCTCTTACCAGATCCACTTTGGCCAACAATGCCAACGAAAACCCCGGCAGGAAACTCAACGTTGATGTTAATCAGTTGTGGGGCGCCAGTATTGTTAAAGCGGAAGGAAACATCCTCGTACTTAACCGCCCCCTGAATTGAGGGCATGGGAATGTTGCGTCGGTCTAATTCATCCGCCTCTTGGGGCGTGTCGATAATGTCGCTCAGACGCTCTAGAGACAGCGCAGTTTCCTGGAAGTTTTGCCACAGTTGAACCAATCGCAGCAGGGGACTGGTGGTGTAACCGGCGATAATGCGGAAGGCAATGAGCTGGCCCAGGGTCAGCTTGCCATCTAGCACCAAATAAGCGCCGACCCACAACAGCAGTAGGCCAGACAGTTTATTGAGAAAACCGCTAATTGAACTCGCTGTTGTAGAGGTCAAAACTGTTTGGAAACCGGCGCTAACGTAACGGGCATAGCGCTCCTGCCATTGCCAGCGCGAGCGTAGCTCAATATTTTGCGCTTTGACAGTTTGGATGCCAGACAGAACTTCTACTAAGTAAGACTGCGTTTCGGCATTACGCTCTGCTTTAGAGCGAAGTTGCTGACGCACAATGGGAGCCACCACCGCCGTCAACAGGGCGAATAGCGGCACCGTTGCTAAGGCCACAATCGTCAGCAACCAGCTGTAAATCACCATAACCACGATGTAGATCACCGAAAAAATGGCGTCTAGTACGACAGTCAACGCAGTACCGGTGAGAAACTGGCGGATGTTTTCTAGCTCGTTGATTCGGGTGCCCAATTCACCCACTGGTCGCCGTTCAAAGTAGCGCAGTGGCAGACGCAATAAGTGATCGATAATTTCCGAGCCCAAGGCTAGGTCAATACGGTTCGTTGTGTCTACAAACAAATAAGTTCGTAAAGCAGTCAGAACCGCCTCGAAAACTGCCATGAGTACCAGAATGACGCCCAATACATTCAGAGTACCTACGCTGTTCTGCACCAGAACCTTATCAATGATGATTTGCGTCATCAAAGGGTTAGCAAGGCCGAACAGTTGCACAAAGAAAGAGGCCAAAAGAACTTCCGACAGAACCCGACGATAGCGGTATAGAGACGGTAGAAACCAGCTCAAGCTAAAGCGCTTCTTCGGGGTGCTCTCGGTGACTTTGAGCAGCAGGACTTCGCCTTCCTCACCCCAGTTGCGCAAAAACTCCGCCGTTTTAGGTCGTCGCAACCCTGTTTCCGGCGAGGCTAGCACGACTTCTTTTTCACTGACTTCGTAGAGAATCGCAAAGCTATCCTGCCAGCGAACTAGGGCTGGAGTTTGCAGACGACTAATGGCCGAGGCAGGCACATTAGCTAGTTGAGCATTCAAGCCAATTAGCTCAGCGACACCGCCGCAAAGTTGTAGGGAAACGCTGCCCGATCGCTCCATCTGGTTGACAACAACCTTGCGGATCATATCCCGGCGGAAAGGCAAACCCAGGTGCAGACAGAGCATCTGAAAGCAAGCCAGAGTCGCGTCTAGAGGTCCCCGACCATGAATGTATGGGTACTTGGCTGGCTTACCAGAAGCTTCGATTTCTGGCTCCGGTGGTCGATCTGGAGCGAAGGGAATATCTGTATCCGCATCTAAAACCAGGCCATTGCCACTACTGGAATAGCCTTGGGAATTAGACGGAGGGCTAGGATTCAGGAACTGATTAGGCTCTTGGAAGCCAATGAGCCGAACCGGACCAGAGGTGTGGTCTCTGAGAGACTGAAACGCATCAGGAGCTACGCGGCTACCGACTGGATACTGAGTCAGATTGCTACTGCTGACTAACCACAAGCGATCGGGATCCAACTGCCTGAGTGATCCCTGTTCAGCTGTCAGGTTTAGCGTGAGAGCTTCTGGAAAGATCCGCAGGGTCAGAGCTTTGAGATCGGCAGTGCCATCAGCACGCCGCTGCAACTCTGCTCCTAACAGATCAAAGACCTCAACCAGGCCGCAGTGCTCACAGAAGGCTTTAGCGAGCAGCGGCTCTTCAGACAGCAATGCTAGAAAATCTGCTGCGGGTAGCGTGAGACAAACCGTTTCTGTTGAGGCAATGGCCGTCTCGCAAGGGACCCCTCGTACTAACCCAACCCAGCCCAATACTTCGCCAGGCCCCAATAATTTCAAGGTGCTGGGAGCCTGAAGCCGAGGGTCATAGCCCAAGAGCCGCGCCTGCCCTTGATAAAGGATTGAAACTTGAGTGGGCATCTTTTCCCGCACCAGGATCGCCTGACCCATGCGGTAGCGCAGTAATTGAAAGCGTTCTGATAAGCGGTTCAGAACCGCAGAGGGCAGTTGACCAAAGGTCGGCAGTTCTGCCAGAAATTCTTGAACTGTGGTTGGAGTGTAGGTCATTGGGGGCGCAATGCCTCAGATGTCAGAGATGTACAGAATTTAGCCGATCGAGCTCAGCTTGCAGCCAAGACTCAAACAGTTCGTTAAGAAGACGTTGTTTCATCGCCGGGTCAAGACGGGCAGGCACGAATTTTTCCAGGCGAACAATCACTAGCCATTCGCCCAGACGTGTAGGAGGCCACAATTGACCGGGCTGACTGACACAGAGCATACGTGCCAAGGCCGGATTCGGGGTGCTCAGTTCTGCTGGACCAATGAGCCCGCCAGTCTGAGCTTCTGGACCTTGTGAGTGTTCTCGGGCTAGATCCCCAAAGGACTGTTCTCCTTCGCGAATCCGGAAATATAGCTCTTGGGCGGTTCCAGGATCCTGGGTGCGGATCAGAGAATAGATGACCTTATCTAGCTGAGTTTTACGCTGAAGGAAATAGGGCTCTAGTTTGTTACCCCAGGTTGCCTGCTTAAACTTTTCCAGGCGCAAATTACGGGTAGTCATGGCTGCTACCTGCTCGGTAGACAGACCTGCCTGCACTTGCCAAGCTGAGCGGGCAGCCTCAGAGTTGAGTTGCTTGTGCTCATAAAACTGCTGACAAGCTCTGTCGCTTTCTTCGGGAGTGCATTGAATCGCGGCAACCGCCTGGTCGATAATAATCTCCCGCAACAGCTGAGGTAACATCTGGTAACCAGCCAGCAGAGGAATAATCTCCTCAGCCGTGATTGCACGGTTATCAACTTGCAGAACTGTAGTCATGTGATGCTAACGCGGCTGACTCCGAGGTAGGGGCTTGTCCTATTCTTTCAATACTTTCACAACCTCAAGACGAGAAGGGGTTATGAAAGGATTAAATCCGGTGAGGCATCCCTATCTATTTACCTCTGGTCAGTGCCCCAGCCAATCAACCCGTTGCACTAAGGCGGTTGCACAGCACAGAATTTCATGGACCAACCTGTGAACTTAAGCACTTTTAAGCTGAGCCTAGGCCCTTGCCGACGGTAGGTTTAGAAATGTAACAATGTCAGAAACCGTAGAACGGGCAGTAGCTGGCACTAACATTCACATGCCTCAAACCCAGAGTGCCCTAATCTCTACCAGCCTAACGAGTATTCCAGATCAGCGACAACCCGCGTCACAGACCTTTGCTAAATTCCAGGCTGGGTCAACCGCAATCCTACAGCAAGCGCTAGAGACGATCTTTGGCTGCTAGCTGAGTTGGTAGAATGAAGAGCTTTAAAGCGCAACGCCAGAGCTTAACAGATGACGAGGTAACAGGGCACAACTCCGTTCAGCTTGTCATCTAAAATTCTTTGGAGATCAGCTTTCAATTTAGCGCGAACTCTCAAAGCGGAATCAACAGATTCTTTGAGCAATTTCTCAATGAGTTCAACCCGTCTTGAGAGACTATATTGGCAGATTTATCTTACTTCTGATTGAACCGTTTTATTCAGCAATGGAATCAGGCTTAGCTTACCAAACCACAGTTCTAAATCTAAAGAAATACTAAGAAACCGGACTATTCAGAACCGCAATTTCAATCTATAAAATTTATAGCTTCTGGACTTGCTCAGTCATCGTTTATAGTATGACGAGCAACCTGCTAGCGCAAAGAATTTTGACTTTGAGGAGTCGATGACATGGCCCGAATCATAGGCACACTTGGCAATGATGCTCTGTCTGGAACTGTAAGAGACGATGTCATTGAGGGCCTGGGTGGAAACGATACTCTTCTGGGATTAGAAGGCAACGACGCTTTATTCGGTGGTGACGGCAATGACCGCCTTGATGGAGGTCCGGGCAATGATGCTCTCAATGGAGAAACAGGCAACGATACGCTGATTAGCGATGCACAAGGTGGTCGTGTCCTTAGGGGTGGTGCTGGCAACGATGTTTACGTCATTAGCAACATCACTGATTTAATTGTTGAAGATGTAGGGGCTGGCATTGATACAGTTCGCTCGCTTCAAAATTTTGAGTTAGAGCCAACCTTAGAGAACTTGGTTTTAACAGGAACGGCGATTCGAGGTCTTGGCAATAACCTTAATAACCGAGTTACAGGTAACCTCCAGGGCAATTTTTTGCTAGGCCGAGCTGGTGATGATGTCATGATCGGCAATGGGGGCAATGACTTCATTAATGGAGGTACTGGCAATGACAACCTCAACGGCAACTTTGATGACGACACTCTGCGCGGTGCGGCGGGGCAAGACACAGTTGAGGGTGGTAGCGGCGATGATCTAATCTTTGGCAATGACGCATCTTTCAATGTAGATGGCAGTGTCAATCTGCTGGTAGACAACGGCGATGCCAGGGACCAGATTAATGGCGGCAACGGCAGTGACGTTATCTTCGGTGGTCTTGGCAATGATTCAATCACAGGGGGCAACGATGATGATGGCATCATTGGTGGCTCGGGGCTTGACACCCTGGTTGGGGGTAATGGCAATGATGAGCTTTTTGGCAGTGGCATTGAGAACAGCTCTGGTAACCTGAATAACTTTGTCGGTAGATTCAGGGGAGCAGGCGGTTTAGTTACTGTCTCCTTTGAGAACGACGGACGGGATGTTCTAATTGGTGGCGAGGGTAATGATCGTTATGTTGTTACTGCCGCTGATGTTATTGATGAAAGCTTTGTCGATAGAAACAGAGATGGTCGCGATGATGATATAGACACTGTTTCCACTGGAGTCGATTGGGAGCTGGGCGAAAACCTGGAGAATCTCTCCTTTCTAATCGGCTCAGATGCGGTTCGAGGCACTGGCAATAGGCTTGCGAATATCATCGAAGGTAATAGCAGAAACAATATCCTCTCTGGTGGCCTGGGTAGCGATCGAATCTTTGGCGATGCCAGTGAAGGAGGTTTCGGCAATGACACGATCAACGGCGATGAAGGGAATGATTTTCTAGTCGGAGATGACTTAGGTTCTGACGATACTACTCTGGGACAAGCCCTCACAGACCCAATAACCTTTTTTACGGGAGACGGCAACGACACGATCAATGGTGGCGATGGCAGAGACACGCTAGTCGGTGCCGGTGGCAGTAATGTTCTAAACGGCGGTGCAAATGACGATTTCTACTTCGTCACCAGTAACAGCGATCTGATCCGAGAGGGCCAAAACGGAGGTCGAGATAGCGTTAACTCTTTTGTTGACTTCACCTTAACTGCAGGTAGTGAGATAGAAGAACTCAGGGTGAGACAACTGGGCATTACCGGCTTTGGGAACGAATTCAATAACGTCATTCGAGTTGATATCGGCAATGTCTTTGTTGGCACTTCTGGCGACAATTTTTTAGTGGGTACTGACACTGAAGATGTCTTTTATGGGGGTGCGGGGAATGACACTCTGTTTGGTTTCGCCGGCGATGACACCTTTATTGCTGGCACGGGCAATGACACAGCGAGCGGTGGCGATGGCAGCGATACCTTTGAGGCTGGCGATGGCAACGACACGATCGATGGCGATGCGGGAAGTGACACGATCAACGGCGATGCGGGCGACGATACATTAAATGGCGGAGGCGATAGTGACCGGCTGAATGGCGGCGTTGGCAATGACATTTTGAGTGGAGGCACGGGGGATGATGTTTATACAGTTGAGAATCCCCTTGATCAAGTCATCGAAGCGATTAATGAGGGCAATGACACAGTTCGCACCAACTTCAACTACAGCTTATTAACCACAGCTGATGTTGAAAACCTGGTCCTAACAGGCGCAATTGCAACCCTAGGAACAGGCAACGAGCTCAACAACACGATTACCGGTAATATCACAGCCAATACGCTGACCGGCAATGGGGGCAATGACACGCTGGGGGGTGGCGGCGGCAACGACACCTTAACGGGTGGCCTTGGAGACGATTCTTTTGCCTTCTTAACCGGCAGCAGCTTCTCTGCGACAGCCTTTGGCATTGATACAATCTCTGACTTTGCTGTTGGTGTTGACAGCATTGTTCTGGGCGAAACGACCTTTTCGGCCCTTCAAAGTGCAATTGACAATGGCTTTAGTGTGGCGACCGAATTTGCAACCGTCACCAGTGATGCAGCAGCGGCCACTAGTGCAGCTTTTATTGTCTACAACACAGCAAACGGCAATTTGTTCTACAACTCAGATGGAGCAACGGTTGGGTTCGGTACTGGAGCACAGTTTGCAGTCCTCACCAATCGTGCCAATATCTCAGCGGCAGACTTTGAAATTAGCGCGAGTACGGGTACAGATGTAGACATTACACAACCTGAAACTATCCCTGTTATAGAGAACAGCAACCTTCTCAATGGCGGCGGCGGTGACGATACGCTCACAGGTGGAGTTGGCAATGACCGGGTGATTGGGGGAGCAGGGAATGACCGTCTGGTTAGCAGTCTGGGCACTGACGTTTTATCCGGGGGAGATGGGGATGACATCTACTTCATCAGTGCACTAACGACAAATGTTGATAACCTGTCGCTCACGACCACTATCTTCGAGCGAGCTAATGCTGGTATTGATACCGTTCGTTCAGCAATTAGCTATGAGCTGGGCAGCAATTTAGAAAGATTATTTCTGCTAGGCAACTCAGAGATTAACGGCGTTGGTAATGACCTAAACAATACGCTGACTGGCAACGCCCAGGCTAATACTCTCGTTGGACGAGGTGGCAATGACACAATTGAGGGTGGTAATGGCAATGACACCGCGATTGGTGATCTTGGCGATGATGTTTTGAGCGGCCAGGGCGGCTTCGATGCGCTGGTCGGCGGTGCTGGCAATGATGCCTTATATGGCGGTGCTGGCAACGATGTTCTGCGAGGTCAAGACAACAATGACACCCTGGTTGGGGCCTTCGGTAACGATAACTTAATCGGGGGCGGGGGCAATGATCAACTCAACAGTGGCGCTGGCGCTGATTCCCATACTTTCCTATCCAATCGTCGCTTCAACACAGCTGATTTTGGTATAGACACGATCGTGGGCTTTGTGAGTGATATCGACAAGATTTCTCTGAACAAGGGCTCTTTCCAAGCTTTGGCCAGCGTGGTGGGCAGTGGCTTCAGCGTGGCCAGTGAATTTGCCAAAGTAGGCAGTGATGCAGCGGCGGCCAGCAGTACAGCACTCATTGTTTACAACACCTCGAACGGCAACTTGTTCTACAACCTCAATCGGGCAGGAGCAGGGTTTGCCAACGTGGCAGGGGAAGGTGGCCAATTTGCCGTCCTAGCCGGTGCCTCTCTGCTCAATGCTTCTGATTTCCAAATTGGCAATTTGGTAGATGCCTAGTGAGTTGATTCTCATTCGTAATCTCATAGCCTAATGAGCAAAAAAGCAGGGCTGCGAAGTTTGCAGCCCTGCTTTTTATTGGTTCACTTTTTGGGTCACTTTGAATTTCTAGCTAAGGCTGAAATCAGCACTGGTAATGATGCTGGCTTGAGTAGTTTTGAGGATGGCTAGCACTTCACTAGTGCCTTGGAGAACCAACAACGTATCTTGTTGGTTGCTGCCGGAGCCTTGGACAATTGCTAGCTGGGCAAACGCTAAACCACCGGACAAAATTAGGCGGTCTTGACCATCGGCAAAGTCTAAGATCGTGTCTGTGCCTGAGTTGGGAGCCAAAACAAACTGGTCACTGCCCCTGCCGCCGGTGAGGGCGTCGGTGCCGAGACCACCTTCAAGCAAGTCATCGCCGTTCCCACCCAGCAGTTGGTCGTTGCCGACTTCGCCCAGAAGGACATCATTGCCATTACCCCCATCAAGACTGTCGCTGCCATTGCCGCCTCTGAGCGTGTCGCTGCCGTTACCACCGCTGATTGCATCTCTACCAGAAGTGCCGTTGAGACTGTCGCTGCCATTGCCGCCATTGAGCACAGTGAGCGTACTGGACAAGCCGAGACCAACGACGACTGGATCATGGTCAGATGAGCGATAGGGCGTTGGAGTATAGAGATCTGGGGACTGGTTAGCACCTTTGAACTCCAGGTTGTAGTCAAGGATCCTGGGCTCGTCAGCATTGATGTGCCATTCGGTTGCTCCAGTTACTTGAGCGCTGAGTTCGGAGGTGGTAAAGGCGTGATCTAAGCGCCCAGACTGCCCGTCAAAGACAAAGGAGTAAGGGTTAGGTATGAAGCGCCCCAATTCATCCACTAGCCCACCAGAGCGCAGCACATCAATGGGATCTTCCTCGCCGTAGGCGTTCAAATCGCCAATGACTAACACGTCATTGTCAGTAGAGGCAGCTTTGACTTCGTTGATGAAGCCAAGTAGCGCTTGCGCTTGCTGCACACGCTGGGCGTTGAAAGCTCCTTGACCGTCCCCCTGGTCAGCATCTGGGCCAGTGCCCTCGCCGCTTTTGGATTTGAAGTGGTTGACAACTGCTGTGAACGTCTCCCCCGTGTCGTTGGAGACAAAGGTCTGCGCGACCGGTAGACGATTGTAGATGGCGTCGGTATCGCTAAGGGACGGACCAACTGGTGTAACCTCACCAGGCTTGTAAATCAGCGCAACTTTGATGGCATCAGTACCAGTGCCAGTGGCCGGATCGCGAATGTAGTCGTAACTGCCTGCACCGGCCGCAGCGTTAAGACGGGAGACTAAGTCAGCAATGGCTGAGTTGGGTCCATCGCCATCGTTTTCGACTTCAATCAGGCCCAAAACATCAGCATCAATCGCCGTGATTGCGCTGACAATTTTGGCGCTCTGACGCTCAAATTCCTGAGGAGTATTGGCACCTCGGGCTGTGGGGAAGCCACCACCCAGGCCATCACCATTGAAATAATTCAAAACGTTAAAGCTAGCAACTTTTACATTGCCGCCAACTGGATCTGGTGCAGCCGTACGCGGATTGGTCTGAGCGAAATCGGGATCAACTGTCGGCTGGAGCCGGTAATTGTTGAAGCCATAGCCCAGAACACCTGTGAGGTTGGTTGTTGTGTCACCCACTCGCAGCGTGTTGTTGGCGTTGAGGAAGGGAATCGTGGTTGGGTTCTGAACACTGCTGCCATCATCGAGCAGGATGCTGCGACGGTCATTGAGGCTCTGCTGGTCTGTGACCGCAGCAACATTGTTCTCGTTGTTCTCAGTTTCAGCGGTTGGGATATCGGTGGGATCAATTGAATTGGTAGGGTTAAACAGCCGTCCTTCTGATGACAGCAGCAGTTCACCGAAGCGAGCCAGGTTAAAGTTTTCAGTGACGGTTAGAGTTTCTGGAAAGGTGACCAGCATCCCCTCGTAACTTTCCAGATCACTGGTTGTTGCAACTGGCAAATCGAGCGTGATAGGTGCAATGGCTCCTGTTCCTAACACATTAGCGTTGCTGCCTGTGATTTGAGTTTGGCCAAAACTTTCAGCAACCGTACCTGTTACCTGTACCAGTTGACCTACTGTGACGTCAGAGCCCGTGAAGGTAACGAAAATGCCATCCGAGGTTGAACTATTGCCATCACCCGTTGCATCTTGAACGAAGAAGCCGCCCAATTGGTTGCTAGCCTGAAAATCGCCTGTAACCACTCCTTGAAACGTGACCGTTTGACCTACAACAGAACTAGCAGCACCACTGCCCTGAATGTTGTAGATCGGGGTGAGCGCAACGTCGTTGTCGGTGATGCTGACGCTGAGATTAGGAATCGGGGTGAGCGTATTGGAATAAGCGGGGTCAACACTGCTGGTGATCGTGTGGCTAATGATGCCCGTATGCGGTGAACCCTCAGGGCTTGTATCATTGACAGCTTTAACCGTAATCGTCTGTGGGTTGGTACTGTCTAGGGTTAAAGTCACTGAGTTAGAGAAACCCAAGCCATTGGAGCTAAGCTGCATTTGTCCATCAGCAGCGATCGTAATTTCGACAGGGCCAGTTGGCGCAGAGTTTAGGGCAATCGTGTAGGTGTCAGTTGTCTCGCCTGCCTCGTTGACAGTGGTACTGCCGCCTGATTCAGCAATCGTTACCCGGGCGGTAGTTCCGCCGCTAAAGTTTTGTCCTGTATTAACCGCACTGTAGGTGCCAGGGGCGGGAGCAGACCAGGTAAAGTCTTCGTAGGTCGTGCCAGTACCACCGAGTTGTAGAGATTGACCCAATGGTTCAGAGCCAACCTCCGTTCTGCCAATATCAGTGCTGGTCAGGCCATTGGCTGGCCCGCCTACTGCCGTGAAGGTGCCTTCATAGCTAAGAAATTGCACCACTGTGTTACTAGAATTAACCAGCGCAATGCCATCTGGCGAACCATTCTGAATGCCATTAGATGGGTAGGCAAAAAAGAGTGTACCGAAGCCGTTTTGTTGGTCAGGAATGACGCCGCTAAGCGCACGAGTGTCATAAACAGCGCCGCCATTGCCGTTGTAGAGAACCAGACTCCAGCCCGAAAGATCGGTGCCTGCTAGACCGGCAATCTCTATGCCTTCATTGGCATCAGTTCCTGTATTGTCGTAGTGAAATTCGTTGATAAAAACACTAGTTGCCATGAAGTTCTCCTGATGGGTTGAGAAAACAAGCTATGGGTTAGCACTAAAAACCGTTGCCCTAGTTCGCAGGGCGTTAGAGGCTGCTTGGTTACTTGCTCAAGCAGCCGCATGCAGCGATAGAATGGTCCTTATTTCAACGGCTCAAACCAATACAAGTTGCTCACTCAAAGTATTCACGAACTGGCCAATCTCTTGAGCAGTTACGAGAGTTTACCGAGCCTTAATCCATGCTTAAAGTAGCCCTGACTCCGCTTCGAAAGATAACACTTAGATCTAGATTTTCTAAAGTGTTTATTGTCAAAAAATCTGTAAAGGCTGGGTAGAGCTCACATAAAGATCCTGTAAAGTGCTCTGCAATACATCGATTAGTCTTGCCTTAAAATCACATCTAAGGAATGCGAAACTGGTGTTTTTGCAACAGTTAAAAACCGATAGCTAACTTGGTTTTTATTGCGGTTCTGCTAATAAGTGACAAATAAATAAATCTCCAAGAAGCAATTTCTTCTGCACAATCAAAGCCTTTGATTGTGCATGGTTTTGAAAAAATACTATTCCGGCTCAAGCTCGGATCTGTTCAACTTCAGGTCCAGCCCCTAGAATAACGGGGTGAATTGGCCTAAGAAGAACTCTGCCGATGGCAATCATTGCACTCAAAGCCTGGTATTTGCGACAGTACGAGCCTCTGCCTGAGTTGGAGAGACGCCCTCACGACTTGCGTTTGAGCAAGCAAAGCCTTCTCAAATCGGGGTTGCGGGCCGATTTTCTAGATGACAGTGCACAGGTGCGGACCTCTGAATGGTTCCAGAGCTACCTACAGGGCGACCTAGTGGAGTTCTATATCGAGGGCAGTGGTGGCTATGTCATCTCCAACATTGACCTGATCAGTCACGAAATTTATTTCACCAAACGGGAAGTTTTGGCCCATCTGGACCCTACCCTTTTCTTTTGCTATCAGACCCAATACCCCGAGGCGAGCGAAACCATTCGCAGTGAACTACAAGACATCCTGGCCAGCATCAACCAGCGCTCCCGTCTGGCCCTGAAGCTTGAGGAATCCCATCGGCTTACAGATGGCCCCACCCGTCTAGAAAGCACGGTGACTCGCAAATTGCGGCGCAGTTTGCTCTTTATCGCGGATGTCACCCCAATCAGTCAGCTCAACGGCGAGCCACCCCTGCTGCTTCCCAGCCCTCAAGTCACGGTCGAGGTGGGCTATGCCCTGGAGTGCAAGCGGCCTGAGCAGATTTTATTGCTGCAACTGAATCGCAAAGATTTACCTGGGCAGTTCCCGTTCGACCTGCCGATCCAGCAGCGCCTGAACTTCGCTAACCCCAAAGAACTGCACAAATTTCTACCCGCCGCGATTGAAACTCAGCTCTCCCGCTTCAACTTGCTCACCTAACTTACAGGCCTAAAGCGCTATTTCTGGGGGTCACGCACCATAATAAGTGTGCTCTAAGCGAGGAGAAGGATGTCATGACGAGCAGCGTAGATCGCACCAAGCGCACCCGTAAGCCCAGCGAGTACCTCATTCACATCATGTTGGAAGGTGGGCATCGGCAAGAGGTGCGCTTCGCGGAGATTCAGGATTTTCAGAAGTGGTACAGCGGGGAGCTGGTTCCCAAGTCCAGTTCCAACGATTTCATCAGCGTGCCCATCAAGAACGTAGAGGGTGAGTTTATGGTGGTTCGGCCCTCGCGCGTGTTAGCTATTCGGGTGGAACCAGTCTTCTCCTCTAGCGTCGAGCGCTATTGAGAAGACGACTCGAACGCCTTAGTCTGTAACTCCTACCCGAAACCCCTGCCTGAAACCCCCGTCCGAAACCCCCGTCCGAAACCCTTAGTTGGATGAAAACATTGCTCCCAGCAGCACTTCTCACTATGGTGCTGTTTTCTGGGGGGCCTACCCTGGCTCAAGTGCCCCCCACTCCCTCCACTCGAGTGTTATCGCCGGTCCCGCCAGCGAAACTCCCGCCCGAATTAGGGCTCGATGAGCAACTCGCCAGCGACCGCACTGCTCTGCTACAGGCGATCGACCATAGCCTGCAATATCTGCGGGCACCCAGTTCCCAGGTTCGCTATCGGGACTTAGCGATTCCGGGTATCACGCATGAGCGTGTGGTACGCAGTCTGGTGCGCTTTCGGCAATTGTTGCTGGACTCACCATCGCCCCATGCCCTACAAACAGCTGTGCGGCGCGAGTTTGAACTCTACCAGTCTGTCGGCTTTGACCGACAGGGAACCGTCGCCTTTACCGGCTATTTTGAGCCGACCTATCGGGCGAGTCGTCAGCCCACCTCTGAGTATCGCTATCCGCTCTATCAACTGCCCCAGAACTTCGCGCAATGGTCTAAACCCAATCCTAGTCGGGCGGAATTAGAAAGCGGCCCACTGTTACGAGGGCTGGAGCTAGTCTGGCTGCGCGACCGCTTGGAAGCATTTCTGGTTCATGTTCAAGGCTCAGCCCGTTTGCAAATGACCGACGGCACGGTGATGAGTATCGGTTATGCGGGCAAAACCGACCAGCCTTATACCGGCCTCGGGCGTGAGTTAGTTCGCGATGGCAAAATTCGTCAGGAAGACCTGAATCTGCCAGTTCTGATCCGCTACTTCCAGCAGAACCCCAGCCAACTGGATATCTACTTACCCCGCAATCGCAGCTTTGTTTTCTTTCGCGAAACCAATGGCGCTCCGGCAACCGGCAGTTTGGGCGTTCCAGTCACGACTTGGCGCTCAATTGCTACAGACCGCAGCCTGATGCCACCCGGCGCTCTAGCCCTGATTCAGAGCACCTTGCCTATCCCCAATGCTAGTGGCCAGCTAGAGCAGGTTTGGGTCAGTCGCTATCTGCTTGACCAAGACACGGGCGGTGCAATCCGAGGTGCCGGTCGGGTAGATGTTTTTATGGGCACTGGCTCTCAAGCGGAAGCACAGGCTGGGCTAACCAATGCCTACGGCAGGCTTTACTATCTGCTGCTGCGCTGATTCTTAATGAGCTGATTATTTCAATTATTTCCGGCCTAGCTAACCAGCATTCGGCTCAGAGCTTCGGTTAAGACCTTGACCTCGGAGTCGTTGAGGTAGCGCGCGAAGTGCTCGGCAATGCCTTGCGCGTACACAGGCCACATTTTTTGCTGCATTGCCAAGCCTTGTTCAGTCAAGACGGCAAATGCACCGCGCCGATCGGTTGGACAGGACTCGCGGCGAACCAAACCAGCAGCTTCTAACCGATCGACTAGCCGAGTCAAGTTACTGCGCGTTAGAAGCACTGCCTGGGCGAGTTCACTCAGGCGGAGCCGCTGATCAGGGGCTTCTTTGAGCGCCAACAACACGTCGTACCACTCCAGAGGCGGCAACCCTGCTTCAGCCAGCTCATGCTCAATGCGACCGAGCAGCTGGGTATGAGCGGTCAAGAACAGCCGCCAGAGTGAACTGCGAGAATTTTCCAGGTTAATGCTCATAACTTCAGTATCACCAAATTTAGTTGCATATGCAACTAAATCAGTGCTATACCCTTACTAATTGCAAGTGCAATTATCTCAAATACAACCAAACTAACTCGCTCAAGAGGATGACAAGATGGCCACCAAAATCACCCGCCAAGAGCTAAAGGCCAAACTGGACGCAGGCAAAGCCCTCAACTTAGTGGAGGCGCTACCTGCGAGCTACTATCAGGAGAAGCACCTGCCCGGTGCATTAAACCTGCCTCTGAACCAAATTGAAGCCTTGGCCTCGACTTTGCTGCCAGACAAATCAGCAGAAGTGATCGTTTACTGTGCTGACGATGTTTGTCAGAATTCCAGCACGGCAGCCAAGCGTTTAGAAGCGCTTGGCTATACCAACGTACGAGATTATCACGAAGGTAAGCAGGACTGGGTCAAAGCAGGCTTGTCGACAGAAAGCGGTGGAGTGCCTGCTCCAGCAACTCTTCCAGCCACTCTGTAACAGATTAGCCAGACTGGAGAGCAAACTCAGTCGGGTTTGCTCTCCATTAGCTATCTACTGGCTGTCTACAAATTTGCACTCAGCGAAGAATAAAGGAAAGCTCAATGAAGCTACTAATTAACGGAGTCTGGCATTCAAATCATGCCGATTCTGGGCAACTGGGAGCAGGTGCAATTCTGAGTGCCCTCAGCGGCAGCTTATCGCCAGAAGCAGAGGCTGCGGTCAGCGTCTTTCAGAGCTTAAAGAACAACCTCAATCGCATCTTGAGCCAAGGCGGTTCGGGTGAAGAATTCAACACACGCGGCTTTGCTGCTGACGTTGAGCTAGCCGCAGCCTTGAATGTCAGTCATTGTGTTCGCCTACTGGCAAACGGGGCTTACAGGCAGCAGACGGTTCAGCCAGAGCAAGCAGAGCCCTAGAACCGCAGCTAACGCAAACTGCCCCGCTTGCGTTGCTCCCGCTCAATCGCCTCAAACAACGCTTGAAAATTGCGCTCCCCAAAACCCGGAGCTTGAGCACGGCGTTGGATGATTTCAAAAAAGAAGGTCGGCTCTTTAAACAGAGGCTGCATAAAGATCTGCAATAGCACCTGTTCAGGACTGTCCTCATGCCAATCCACCAGAATTTGTGCCGCTGCGAGGGCGTTCAGATCTAACCCCCAAGCATCTAAGCAAGCCTTTAAGCGCTTGCCCAGACGTTGTTGCAGCTGCTCATAGTAGCTATCTGGGACAGCTAGAAATTGAACCCCTTGTCGCCGCAAATCGATCACGGCTTGCAGGATGTCGTCGCTGTGTAGGGCAACGTGTTGCACCCCCGGTCCGCGATTGGCATCCAGAAACTCTTGAATCTGCGAGTTTGGGGTCGAGGGTTCATTGAGTGGAATGCGAATCACCCCCTCACCGAACATCATCACCTCACTACGCAGGGCCGAGTGGGGAGTTTGAATCTCAAAGCGGCGGCTGGAGTGAAAGCCAAGCACCTGGCGATACCAGGCCACCAGTTCAGCCATCTCCCCCGCCGCCAAGTTCAGCACCACATGATCCAGTCGCGTAAATCGGCTGGTCCCGCTTTGCACAGACAGGTCTAATTTACAGGGCGCAAAACCATCACCCGCACACACATCCTCTACATGTGGCACTTCAGGGGGTGAACGGTGCTCAATTAAGCTATGGGTCAATGAGCCTCGCAGAGCAATCGCGGCCCAGCGCAAGGAGCCTAAATCCTGAAGGGGCTGTACGATTGTGGCTCCCCGTTGCTTTAAGAGCCGCAGGCTACGTTCCAGGTCATAAACTTGGAGACCAATGCCTGCAACACCTGGAGGGTGGCGACGCAGATAGCGCGCTGCCGATCCTTCGCTGCCGGTCGGAGACGAGAGGACCAAGCGAATCGAACCGTTTTGCACCACCCTAGTACGGGTAAAGGCATCTCGACTACTGCCGACCCAGTCGAAGCCTAGACAACGGCTGAACCAGTCTTGCCAATACTCTGCACAGTCGACATAGAAGTGCAGGTGGTCAATGCCTAAAAGCTCTAGTGTTTCGTCTGTCGAACTCAGACTTGTCGTCAACCCACGCACGATCTGCCCTGTCCTGTGTCCACAGGGCAGCTTACAAGGCTGATTCCGAAAGCGGAAGCCTCAAGGGGAAGATGCTGTTTGCTCAATTTATGCTCTAGTTTTGTGCCCTAGTCCTAGGATCTAGTCTTGATCTTCGAGCTTCTGGTGTCGGTAGACTAACCAACCCAGCGAGAATACCACGCCAGCCGTAGACAGTAAGCCAACGAGCGTCAGCATGGCGATCAAGCGTTGCTGCTGCGGCCATTGGTGCTGCTCTAAAATCCAGTGAAAGCTGAGGCTAGCGAAGGGGGTGGCAACCAACGCGTAGTAGATTCCCGGCATGAGCAACCCACCCACTAAAGATTTGGGAGGTGCGCCCGGACGTAGAGGTGAAATCTGGTGTTGTGCCATGAGGGAATGTTGCTTTTCTCCATCCGATTTGGCCTGGTCAGGAGCAGTCTTTGCTCCTTTAGAAGTAGTCACAGGCACTTTGGGCTTGCCCTTATCTATGTTGGGCTGTTCGGTTGGCATTGAGCACTCTTAGACCAGCTTTGTTACACTTTTTAGCGCTGCGTTACCGCAGGGTTGCGTCCTCGCTCAGTCAGGGTCTACAAAACTTGATGACTTTCGGGCATCAGGTTGAACTCCGGGGAACGGCTGAAGACGGTTAATTGAGCGCGAAAACATGGCATTTCAACTGTATTGACAACTGTTCGAGTCCTCAGCATTTTGGTACAGTCAACTTTCAGATTGACACTATCCCAGAACAGAGAAGCGCTCCTATCGAAATAGGGAAGCGTGAATTTTCACACCAAAGTTTGAGTTCGTCAGCTAGATATTTAGTAAAACCAACTACCCACATTTGGCCGTACAGTCTGCAACTGCCATCACTATGGGGTGTTTGACCAAGGTGCTGGGGAAGTTGCAAATGGGGTCTGCTTTCTGCTTCGGCAGGCATGAACTTTACACTTCTTAAAATCTTGTCTCCAGGTTAACCTGTTTGTTCTAGTCAACGGCTTTCTAGATCTCCTACTGCTTTGGAGATCCCACTATTTGATCGCCGCTTTACACTTACGGGTCTTAACTTTCAGGGTTCCAGGCCCTAATCTCTGCAGGCTGTGATTTCAGGCTGTCAGGGTTGTCACTATATTCATCACTCATCAGCCCTCTTCATCAACGTAGAACCGGTAAAAGACATAGCCGTCTTGGAAGGGCTGATCATCCGAAGCATGGTGGATAATGCCTCGCTCCACCAGAATTTGTCCGATCTGGATTGCTTCTTCCCGAGTCCAGTCTTGGCTCTGCACCAGCCACTCGACAGCCTCTGCACCAATGAAGCAGGCAGGATACAGATTCTGGCGATAGCGGCGGTCCTGGATCTTCACGCCTCCGGTTCCTCGCATCGCAGCCACTAACGCCTTAACGTCCAGGGTTGCCAGTCTCTGGTTGAGAGCACTTGGGGTAACTGGCCTAGAGGCAACTGATGAAAGATTTATTGAAGCTTGTGGAGCTGGCACTGGTTGCACTGGCTGTACCGGTGGTGGAGACGGTATCTCAGTGACTCCGCTGCCATTGGGAAGGTAAAGCTGCTTCTCAATCGGGGACGTCACCTGAGAAGACGGTGCATGCTGCTGAAGCCAGGCCGCAATCAATTCCTCTAGACGAGGCGAGCGCAGATGCAGGTCGCGTTGCGGAAACGGCACTTCAATGTTGTAGCGACGCAGACTCGCCTCGATCCGGTAGTACAGATCGCTTTTGACGCGAAACTGATTCTTGGGATCACCAGTCCAAACCATCAGCTCGAAGTTGAGGCAACTATCGCCAAAGCTCTGAAACCAGACCTGAGGCCGGGGTTTGACCAGCACCTCTGGATGACTCTTGGCCGACTCTAGCAATGCTGCTTGCACCTGGTCGACATCAGAGCCGTAGGCAACCCCAACCGGTAGCCGCAGGCGGGAAACTGGATCCCCATGACTCCAGTTGATCACCTCGCTCTCCAGAAAGCGGGAGTTCGGCACAATAATCGTCACCTGGTCCAGGGTCAGAATCTCGGCGCTACGGGCCCCGACGTGCTTGACCGTACCCATCAAGTCAGCGACCTTGACGAAATCCCCCTCCTGAATCGGTCGCTCTAGTTTGATGATCAAACCGCTGATGAAATTGTTGGTGATGTTCTGGACACCAAAGCCAAGGCCGACCCCCAAAACACTGGCCAGAATCGCTAAGGAGCCTACATCCAAGCCCCAAATTTGCAGCAGTACAATCAGCCCCAGAAAGGTGAGGATGTACTGGGTCAGAATGGCAACGACCTCCTGAGCAGCGGCATCAGCACCGGTCCGGCTCAAGACGTAGGACCTAAACAGACGGGTAAGGCCACTGACTGCAAACCACAGCCCCACGGTGAAGGCCAGGAGCAGTAACAGGGTGAGGGCTGAGTAGTTGCCGCCACCCAGGCTGATCACAGGAGCTGCCAGAAATTTGAACAGCGCATAGCGCCAGCTACGGATCTGGGGGAAGAGATCGCTGAGATAGAAGCCCACAGCGGCCCACAGGCCAAACTTTAAGCCCAGCAGCCCTAGTTGGAGAAATAATTTTGCGGGTTGCTGCCAGGGGTAAAGCGGCTCCGGGGACTGCCCCCACAGCCGTACTAGCAGACGAGACAGCCAGCGCTCTAAAAATCGCAGGCTGAAGTGAACTGCGATTGCCCCAAGCAATACGCCAGCGCTAAATAAACAGGCTTGCCGGTAGTAGACAAGGGTTCGCTCCAGTTGGCCCTGTCGTAACGCAGATTCAATCGAACGCCGCCAGATCAGCGCTTGACTGCCGGGACTCGTTCCTGAAGTGACATCCTCTTCGGTCACTGTTAGGAGCAGGCGCTCATCGGTTCGGTTGCGGATCAGGGTTAGCTGGCTTTCCTGAGCAACTTCCAGATCCACCGTCGCGGATTCTTGCACCAGTTGTTCTAGGGCCGCGTTAATGCTCTCAGCCCGCTCAGCAGCGCTTAGGTTACCAGAACTGTTGACCTGAAACAAAACCCGACCATCCACGACTACCGGAGCCTTGCCAGGAGGAGCGGAGGGAGCTTGCGCCAGACCGGGGGTTGATCCCAGGATCAGGAGCAGCGTGAGCACGCCGAGCAGCACCACTGACCAACGGCGCCACCAACGACGGCACCAACGACGCAAGGGTCTCCCTAATGCTTGCCCTAATCCTCGTCCCACTCCTGGGGACGATCGCTTGCGCTCAGCCATGAGTGGGCTCGGAGAGGCTAAACGCATTAGCTTCACTGACCTTCAGGCCCGATACAGAACCAGTCAGGGCTGAACCTACCGGAACACGGGGACGAGAGCGCTCTAGCAAGGCACTGACCAACAGCCAAGCTCCCAGGCCCATCGACAACAGCACCCCAATCCCCACCAGCCAGATCACCAATGTGTTCTTTGGCAAAACGCTGGCTGGCCGCAGTATACTCACCGGATCACGGACCGTGTGTTCGGTCACATCGTGGTCAGCGCCTTGCATTAAGGTGGCAATCATCTTATAAGGACCCATCCGCAAAGTATCTTTGCTCGCAAAAGGCTGGCTGCCTTTACCAATTGGCCGTCCATTGAGAAAAGTGCCGTTGGCACTGCGGTCAGTGATGTACAGCTGTTGATTGGCCAGTGTAATCAGGGCGTGAAATCGGGAGACCTGCTTATGAGCTAGCTCCAGACGAGAGACAGGTTGCTCCCCCAACTTCTCTGGCATCTGACTAGTATCCCGACCGATTGCAATCGGTGGAGTCAAAATTGGTCGGTGTACCTCGCCAGTGGTTGGGTCTTCCCACATCAGTTGAATGTACATAGGCTCAGACCAGCTCAGACAAAAGTTTTGGGCGTGATGAATTGTACAGACCTGGTTAGATTAGCGGGTAATACAGTCATTGACTGAGTCCAGGTCTAACCTCGCGAGATTGCTAGCTGCCAAGAGTAGCAGAGGACAAACTGACTCATCGGCGCTGGCTGCCACCCTCAAGCCATAACAGTTATACACAGCTCCCCTGTAGGTGAGGAGACTCTCACTCGATGGCAACAGTCATGAAGAAGATAGAGAAAGTGGTTATTGAAAAGCAGTTGTGAGCCGACCAGCCTGTTGGTACATAGTCTGTCCACCGGAGCGGAGGGCTAGCCTACATCAAATCTCAATCCTCAGAAATGGCCACAATCAGACCAAGATCACAAGATTGAAATTAGGTCAACCAGCACTGTTCTAGATCCCTTTAGAACTAGTGGTTCGCCCGGAGAAAACAATTTGAATTACAGGCAAGTACAGATTGATCACGCCTGATTTAAGGTGGCTACCTCAATAGCAACTCGCCGTTTTAGAGAACGGGTTTAGAGGTTGGCAATTGGGAGCAGCAAGTAGCAAATTTTCATTAATCGTTAATCCCGCAAATAATCCTGATTACCAAGCAAAATACTTGTTATATCGGTTTGTTAGGCTATGGCTTGGCTGCAACAGGCGTTCAATTAACCCCACTTCGAGGTTGCACCGTTCCTATGGGATCAGCTTCTGACAGCGCGGCAGTCGCCCAAACTCAACAGCACCTGCTTATTGTTCAGGATGGGCAAGGCAGCCGAACCATTCTTCTTGAAGCAGCCAAGTACAGCTTGGGGCGTGATCCCTTAACCGATATTCCTCTGAACTCCGAGTTTGTCTCACGTCAGCACGCGCTTCTGTTACGTCTGCCAACTGAAGCAGGGCAGTACCGCTACCGAATTTTAGATGGGGATTTAGAAGGTCGGCCCAGCGCCAATGGCCTTAAGGTTAACCAGGAGCAGGTTAGTTCCCACGACCTAGGCCACGGCGACCGCGTTATCCTTGGCCCCAATGTTGAGCTCACTTATTTTGTGCTGAGCGGCGAAAGCAAGCTAGAAGTTTCACGCATCTCCGAGGGCACTGTCGTTGCCTCTACTCACCTAGCGAAACAAGCTCAGGATCAAGCACCCAGCCTGCCAGTTCAAACTGCCTTATCTGCACAGCCTGCCGCCTCGCTCTGGCAACAACTTTGGCAGTGGCTACGACGTAGCTGAGGCAGTTTAAACGCTCAAAGATCGCTTAAAGCTTTGCCCAAAGACCAAAGCATTGCTCAAAGCTCAAAGCTCAAAGCTCAAAGCTCAAAGCACAGATGCCTGTACAACGGGCTTCCGAAGGGAAAAAGCGTATTGGGACAGGCATTGGTTAAAGACAGCTCATCAGGACACCTATATTAAGAATCAAAATTTTCTAGTTAAGGTTTCCTAGGTTAAGAGGCTTAAGCTAGCTAACCGATTAGCTTCTTTCTTTGATAGCTGGAGCGGCGCTTGACCATAATGTTGGGCTAGCTGCACTAGCTGCAATAGCACTGCCTGCAATAGCACTTCAACAGCCAAGCAATAGCCAAGATCTCAGTCTGCACAGCAAACTCGATTTCGGCCTTCCCGTTTGGCTTGATACAGAGCTTGATCCGCTTGCCCTACCAGTGAGGCAAACGAATCAGCCTGATTGGGCACTATGGCCGCGACGCCGAAGCTAGCGGTACAGCCTAGGGCTTCGACTGCTAACCGTAAACCCTCAGCAACCACCCTCGCTCCAGCTAAATCCGTGTTAGGCAGAACGACGGCAAACTCTTCACCACCGTAGCGAAACACAGCATCTCCAGCTCGGTGCAGATGCGTCCGCAGGGTATTGGCGACGCAAGCCAGCAACTCGTCCCCAGACTGGTGTCCATAGGTATCGTTGTGGCGCTTGAAAAAGTCGAGGTCAACCATGACCACTGCCAATGTCGATTGAGTTCGGCAGCCACTGCGCCACTCTCGTTTGATTGCCTGGTCAAAAGCCCGACGGTTGCCCACCTGGGTCAAAGCATCGGTGTAAGCAACTTGCTGCAGCTTACGATTGGTGGTCTTTAGGTGATGGTTTTCGACCTGTAGGACAGCTAGCTGAGCCAGCAAAGCTTGGACAAGGGACAGTTCAGCGCCACTTTGAGAGGGGCTAGCGGCGTTGAGTTGTTGTGAGTATGACTCCACGGTCCGAGCGCTTATTGTCACCATGGCTAAGGCATCCGCTACAGAAATGGACTGACCAGGACAGAACATGAGGCAGATGCAGCACCCTGGAGCAGGAGATCGTGCGACGCTTCGCGGTTTGGAGGTCATCGGCTTACAACTGCGTACAGCCTAAAGCGTGAAACTACGTTTCTACGACTCTTCTTGATGCAAGCTTTCAGACGGTTTTGCGTAAATCCGCTTACGTCTTCGCGCAACAGCCAATCTTTACAAAACAAGCCCGTTTCTTGAACGTTAAGAGAGCTACGCAGGCAGAACCAATCCAAACCGACCCAGCTATGATGAGGCAAATGTGCTGGCGGTCAGAGGGCCTTTGCGATGCGGCGATTCTGGGTTCTGCTTGTTCTTTTAGCAAGCTTCATTGGTATTCCGGCGTTTTTAGGCAGTGCAACATCTAGCACCCCGACGACCTACAGCACGATTGCGGTGAACTTCCGCGATGACCTTGGCCCTACTGATCTTGCCTCCCAAGTCGTGGCGATCAGCCGCCAGTTTGGGGTTTCACTCCGTCCCAACAGTGCTTTTTCTGGGCGAGAGCATCTCTTCACCCTGAGCTTTGACCCTACACAGGTAGACGCACGGCAGTTGCTGCAACAGCTCAATCGTTCCAAGGCCTTTAAAGCCAGCATTGAGTACGCCGAGCCGGTCTACACCTACCATATCCCCGACGGCGAGAGCTTTGAGCGCGTAGCCGTTCCAGATGTCACAGCCGCAGACTTCCCCAACGACCCGCTCTATCAGCAGCAGTGGAACTTCCGCTCAATTAACCAGGGCGATGCCTGGAAATCCTCTAGTGGTGAAGGCGTCACGGTTGCAGTCATTGACACTGGCATTGCTCTGGTTCCTGACTTGAACAAAGACCAGTTTGCTGAAGGCTACGACTTTGTCAGCGATGACTCCGATGCCACCGACGACAACGGCCACGGCACTCATGTTGCGGGCACCATTGCCCAATCCACCAACAACGCTTACGGCGTGGCAGGTATCGCTTACGATGCCAAGCTGATGCCCTTGAAGGTGCTTGACGAGAGTGGCGCCGGTACTACCACCGACATCGCTGAAGCTATTGAATTTGCTGCCGACAACGGTGCTGACATCATCAACCTCAGCCTGGGCGGCATGGGTGACAGCCAGGTTCTGCGCGAAGCCATCGAATATGCCTACAACAAAGGCGTGCTGATTGTGGCAGCGGCAGGCAACAGCAACTCCAGCTCGGTCAGCTACCCTGCACGCTACGAGCATGTTGTGGGGGTTGCGGCCCTGGGCCCAGAAGGTGGCAGAGCCCCTTACTCTAACTTCGGCGCAGGCGTCGATATCTCAGCACCCGGCGGTTCACTGCCAGCCGGTGGCGTTCTGCAAAACACAATTGATGGCGAAGGCGGCACCGTCTTCGCAGCCTACCAGGGCACCAGCATGGCTTCCCCTCACGTGGCAGGCGTCGCTGCGCTGGTCAAAGCCTCTGGTGTTAAAGAGCCGGAAGCAATCTTGGATGTGCTCAAGCGCTCCTCCCACCGGGTCGAGAATGATCCTCTTAATTACTACGGCGCTGGTCGGCTGGATGCAGCGGTGGCCATGCAAGAAGCGCTCCATGGCACGGTCGATTGGCGCGACTTCCTGCGCTGGCTCAGCGAGAACGGCTACATCAACCCCCGCTTCTGGTTTGACGGTGGCGTAACCGCGATTCTGCCCAAGCTGGTGATGATCCTGGTGTCCTACCTGATCGCTCGCCTGCTGCCTCGCATCATTGGGGTGGCAACAGCTTGGTCTGCCCCAATGGCGGGCGGGCTGCTGTTTGGCAGCACGGGTCTGTTCTTGCTGCGCGGTCTGTTTGTCTTTGACGCACCTCAGTGGCCCTTCCGCCTCGCCGGCAGTTCGCTGCCAGAGTTGGGCAACGCCATCCAGGGCAGTGCGCTTCTGAACCCGGTATTTGCCAGTGTGGTGCTGCCCTTCTTGCTGGCGGTGTTCTTGTTGGGCAGTCAGGCTGGCCGCAACTTTGTGACTGGGCTCAGCATCGGCGTTGGCAGTTTCCTACTAGTGACCAGCCTGACCACTGCCCCCATGCTGCTCTGGTTCCCCGACCACGGGCTGATCACCCGAGGCTTTTTGCTGGTCAATGCAGCCCTGTGTGTGGGGCTTGCCGTGTTGACACTGAAAAGCCAACCGGGCACAGCTACTGATGGTTGAGCCAGATGGTTGAGCTAGACCAGTAAGCCAGATCAATAAGCTAGATCATTGAGCGAATTAGCAGCGAGTGAGTCACCATGAGCGACAAATTTAAAGGCACCGTCACCCACGTCAAGATGGGTCCTGGCGCCTGGGCTTTGCAGACCAGTGACGGGCAACAGTATCAACTGCTAAAGCCGCCTGCCGATCTCAAAAAAGAAGGCTTGGAGGTCGAAATCAAAGGCAAGATCCGCGATGATGTGGCGACCGCCGCCATGATCGGCCCTGTCTTGGAAGTCGAATCTTTCAAAGCCCAATAGCTCAATTACCTAGCCCCCCTCACTCAAGCCAGGAGACACCCCGAGCGCATGCTCGACCTGCTCAAACTCGCCCGCCAAATGCAGGGCATGAGTCAGCAACTGCAAAAGGAAGCCGCCGCTACCCGTCAGCGCTTGCTTCAGGCTCAGGAAATTCTGCAAGCGGCAGGCGCTGAGCAACCTCTCTGGCTTGAGCGCTATCAAACCTGGCACGATAAACTGGCCTTCTTAGCGGCTGAGCCAGTGGAAGCGCTGGACACCTGTTTGCCCATCGGGGCAACAGCGGCAACCTATACCGTGGTGGCAACCGATGGCTCGCAGATCGCCCCCAGCCATCACGAAGTCGCCTACTGCTACCTGATCAATATCGGACGCATCGTTCTGCATTACGGCACGGCAACTTCACCCCTGCTGGACAGCCTGCCAGAGGTGTTCTACCGGCCTGAAGATCTCTATCTATCGCGGCAGTGGGGCATTCGCACTGAGGAGTGGATGGGCTTTCGTCGGGCGCAGTCGGAGACAGTCGCCCTGGCTGACTTAGCCTGTGGTTTACCCTCGGTGGGGGTGAACGGCCTTGCTCCCTTACAACGACTGGCAATGGTGGATGGCTCTCTGATCCACTGGTCATTGGAGATGTTGCAGGCTGAAGCCCGGGAACGGATTTTGCCGCCGATGCTGGCAGCCTGGGACCGTCTGCGCTTGTCGCGGATTCCGGTAGTGGGCTATCTCAGTGCCTCACGCAGCAGTGAAGCCCTGAATTTTCTGCGCCTGCCCCTGTGCCCATTTCCGCAGCCAGATTGCGGCACCCATTGTGGCGCTGGCAATACCGAGACAGCCACAGACCAGGCCCCTTGCGCCAAGTTACAGCCCCTACGCGATGCCGTGCTCTGGTCTGCGCTTCTGGAGCCAGGGCAACGGGGACCGCTCTATCGCAGCTCTGCCCGCATTTTGAGCCACTATGGTCCGCACCGGGTCTACTTTTGCTACGTGCATGTAGGCGTTGAGGTGGCGCGAGTGGAAATGCCCGAGTGGGTGGCACTAGACGCAGAGTTGCGCGAGTCAGCGCTGGCGATGGTGATGGAGCAGGTGCGCAAGGGCTACGGTTATCCAGTGGCTCTGGCAGAAGCGCATAACCAGGCGGTGGTGCGAGGCAGCGACCGAGCCCGCTTTTTCGCGCTGCTGGAACAGGAGATGGTGCGCACAGGTTTGCAGAATGTGGGCACCTCCTTCAAGGAAGCCCGCAAGCGCGGCAGCATTGCCTAAGTAGAATTGGCCTCTGTGGGCTCATTCCTTGGGTTATGCCTCTAAAGTGTGCGGCGGGATATTGAGCTGTACGATGCGCTCTATCCGATCTGGTTGGCGCTGAATCAGTTGCAGGCGATGGTGGGCGATACCTATTTGGTGGCGAGCAGTGAGGCTTATGCGGGTTCGCTGCCGATCTACAAATATGCGAAGGCGAGTGGTGATGTGGCAGGGGAGGCGTCGCTAACGGAGTTGAAGCGGCAGTTTGTGCATCGGGGCCGTAAGAAGGGAACAGATAAGAAAGCGCCGTAAGGGTTTAGACCGAAACGGTTGGCCTTCTGTAAGAGGTTACTAGTTCAGGGTTCAGAGGTTGACGGCAAAGCCGGACTTCTGGACCCTGTTTCTTTTGCAGGTTTTTATGAATGAGGCTTCTAGACTTGGAGTTTTAGGAAGCAGGATTGCAGTTCTGCCTCAGGCTTGGGTGATTTAAGGGTGCTTTGCTTAGCTCGGAAGGGTCAGACCCTTAGCTCGGAAGGGTAGGACCCTTAACTGGAAGGGTAGGACCCTTAGCTCGGAAGGGCGGAACCCTTAACTGGAAGGGTCAGACCCTTAGCTCGGAAGGGTCGAACCCTTAAGCGGAAGGGTCAGACCCTTAAGCGGGAAGCATTGGGGGGGTGACCGACAGGCGTTGAGCTATTGAGAGGGGGGTTGAGAAGTATCGCCTCTTGCCCAAACCGCCCCCTAGCCCTCTAATACTGGGGGATTTAGAGGGCCAGTGCAGAATCTGCGAAAGCGCTTAGAGACTAGCGGTTGCTTAGCGGATGTGATAGCAAGGTGCCAAGCCTGCATATCCTTCTGGACTGGGAGCTTTCTGTGAAGACAAACAAGACCTCAGCTGAGACTGCGCAAAAATCAAGGCAGATGATTCGGCTTGGGTCGGGGGTGCTGAAGGTAACGCTCACGGTAGCCGCAGTGGTTGGGGTAGTGACCGTTCAGGGCTTTCGCGCTCCGGAAGAGGCTCGGACAGGTACAAGGCTAGAACGGGAGAGCCTAGCTGCACTTGAAGAATTCCAGCTTCAGCAGTCTGAAGCCTTGGTAGCAGCAATGCGGGCTGGGCAAGCCCTCCAAGCTCTGGCAAAGGATAGGCTACTTGAACAATATTTAAGGGTCCCTCTCCTATTAGTGCTGCCAACCACCCTCAACAGAAGCCAGGAGTACCAAGAACTCAAGGGACATCAGGGCCCTGTCTACAGTGCCAGCTTCAGCCCCGATGGCCGGGCCATTGTCACCGCTTCTGTGGACAAGACTGCTCGTCTCTGGGACCGCTCCGGCAATCAGGTAGCCGAGCTCAAAGGCCATCAGGGCCCTGTCTACAGTGCCAGCTTCAGCCCCGATGGCCGGGCCATTGTCACCGCTTCTGCTGACAACACTGCTCGTCTCTGGGACCGCTCCGGCAATCAGGTAGCCGAACTCAAGGGGCATCAGGGCCGTGTCTACAGTGCCAGCTTCAGCCCGGATGGACAGGCGATTGTCACTGCTTCTTATGACAAGACGGCCCGTCTCTGGGACCGCTCCGGCAATCAGGTAGCCGAACTCAATGGGCATCAGGGCTGGGTCAATAGTGCCAGCTTCAGCCTAGATGGACAAGCCATTGTTACCGCTTCTTTTGACACTGCTCGCCTCTGGGACCGCTCCGGCAAGCTGTTAGCCGAACTCAAAGGGCATCAGGGTCCTGTCTACAGTGCCAGCTTCAGCCCAGATGGACAGGCCATTGTCACCGCTTCTTTTGATGGCACTGCTCGCGTGTGGCCTTTTGGCAACTTGGATAGACTGCTAGCGCGAGGTTGCCAACGGCTTGAAGGCTACTTGATTTCCAACCCCAAAGAGTTAGCAACACTAAAAGC
The DNA here is from genome assembly GCF_014696065.1 of Leptolyngbya sp. FACHB-261. Lineage (NCBI taxonomy): Bacteria > Bacillati > Cyanobacteriota > Cyanophyceae > Leptolyngbyales > Leptolyngbyaceae > Leptolyngbya > Leptolyngbya sp. FACHB-261. The sequence continues at coordinate 105,988 of NZ_JACJPL010000032.1, forward strand.
TTGCCAAAAGTAGGCTAATTAGTTGGAGAACTTGCACTCACTAAGCTCTGACAAGATTTAATCGCTGAGTCAACGAGCCCATTACTTAGGAGCCTTCTTGTCCAAGTTGCCCCCCTAGTCCCCCAATTCTTGAGGGAAGCGGAGCAGAAGTCCCTCAGTATTAGGGGATTTAGGGGGCCAGCGCAGAAGATGAACAGGATCTGCAAAAGTGCTCGGAGACTAGCGCTCGCTTAACGGATGTGGTAGCAAGATGCTAAGCCTTGCTATCCTTCTGGACTGGGAGCATTCTGTGACTACCTTAGACGCCCAAGCCCGAAGTGTTGGGACTGACGTTTTTATCTCTTATTCGCGTAGAGATAAGGCGTTTGTTGAGAAGCTCCATGCAGCGCTGACAGATGGCGAGCGGAATACGTGGGTGGACTGGGACAGTATCCCGTTTACAGCGAACTGGCGGAAGGAGATTGAGGCAGGAATTGAGGCGGCTAATACTTTTGTTTTTATTATTAGCCCGGACTCGGTAGCCTCAGAGATTTGCACCTGGGAGATTGATCACTCGGTCAGACACAATAAGCGCCTGGTACCGATTGTGTGGCGGGAGGAATTTGAGCAGGAGAAGCTCCATCCTGAGCTGTCTGCCCACAACTGGCTGCTTTTCCGAGAGCAGGATGACTTTGATCGTGCCTTTCGGGCGCTGATCCAGGCTATTGATACTGACTTGGGGCATGTACGGACGCATACTCGCTTGCTGGTGCGGGCGGTGGAGTGGGATGGCAAGGGCCGCAATGATAGCTATTTGCTGCGGGGAAGTGACTTAGAAGAGGCGGAGCAGTGGGTAGCCCAAGGGAGTCAGAAGCAACCCCAACCCACAGAGCAGCAGCAGAATTACATCGGCAAAAGCCGGGAGGCCGAGGACGCCAATCAGCGCTTGGCTAAGACTGCGCAGAAATCAAGGCGGATGGTTCGCCTTGGCTCTGTGGTGCTAGCGGCGACTTTGGCAGCAGCAGCAGTGGTTTGGGTATGGGCAGGCAGATCTGTCACCCAGGCACAACAGAGCATTAAGGATGCTCATGAACAATTAGAACAAGCACAGACCAAAACTCGGCAAGCCGAGCGGGCTGTTGAGACTGCACAGGCAAGGCTCAGGACAGCGGACCAGAAGGTGCAGCAGTCAAATCAGGAGGTCGTAGCAGCAAAGGCTAACCTAGCTAAGATCGGCCAGGAATCCAAACAACAGATTCAGGCGGCTACAGAGAAGGTAAGGTCTGCAACGGCAAAAGCAAATCAAGCAGAGCAAGTACGGCTAGAAGCCGTAGCTAGCCTCACGCAAGCACAAGTAGAACGGCGACAGGCACGAAAGGATATAGAAGAAGCCCGAATAGGTGCAAGGCTGGAACGGGAGGGCGTAGCTGCACTTCAACAGTTTCGGTTTCAGCAGACAGAAGCATTGGTAACAGCAATGCGAGCTGGGCAAGCCTTAAAAGCCTTGGTTAAAGATGGGCGTCCACTCGAACAATATCCAACAGTCACTCCCCTATTGGCGTTGCAAACTATCCTCAATGACATTCAGGAGCACCAACTTAAAGGGCATCAGGACCAGGTCAACAGTGCCAGCTTCAGCCCCGATGGCCAGACGATTGTTACCGCTTCTAGGGACAACACTGCTCGTCTCTGGGACCGCTCCGGCAACCAGCTCGCTGAACTCAAGCATGAGGGCTGGGTCAGAAGTGCCAGCTTCAGCACAGATGGGCAGACCATTCTCACCGTTTCTAATGACAACACGACCCGCCTCTGGGACCGCTCTGGCAACCAGCTCGCTGAATCCAAGCATCTGGCCGATGTCAACAGTGCCAGCTTCAGCCCAGATGGGCAGACCATTGTTACCGCTTCTGTTGATGGCACTGCCCGCCTCTGGGACCGCTCTGGCAACCAGCTCGCTGAACTCAAGCATCTGGCCGATGTCAACAGTGCCAGCTTTAGCACAGATGGGCAGGCCATTCTCACCGTTTCTTGGGACAAAACGGCCCGCCTCTGGGACCGCTCCGGCAACCAGCTCGCTGAACTCAAGCATCAGGACGATGTCACCAATGCCAGTTTCAGCCCAGATGGGCAGACCATTGTTACCGCTTCTGCTGACCAGACAGCCCGCCTCTGGAACCGCTCCGGCAACCAAATAGCTGAGCTCAAGGGGCATCAGGACACTGTCACCAGTGCCAGTTTCAGCCCAGATGGCCAGACCATTGTTACCGCTTCTTGGGACAAAACGGCCCGCCTCTGGGACCGCTCCGGCAACCAGCTCGCTGAACTCAAGC
>NZ_JACJPL010000033.1 GCF_014696065.1 Leptolyngbya sp. FACHB-261
GCTTGCAGGTTGCGCACATCGTACTGGCTGTCGGACGGGCCGATCACGCCAGCCGAGGCAGTCAGCAGGCGGTCCCGCAGTTGTTGGGGAATCTCAGCCGTCAGCATGTGGTCCCGGACTTGCTGAGGAATCTCAGCGGTCAACATGTGGTCCCGCACTTGGCTTGGGATGGCAGCAGTTTCAAAGCGCTCCCGAATCTTTTCGGGGATGGCCGCTTGAGCAGCAGAAGCGAGACCGAGCGTGAAGAGGGTAGCTAGAGCAGCGTTGCGAAGAGTGCTTTTCATTTCCTTTACCTCAGACTGTTTGGACTCGAACTCTCTATGTCCTTAATGTAGACCCTTATTGTTTGAATGTCAACAGTCTGAATAAGAGAATTTTCGACAAGCTTTGACCAGGTCCCAATAAGCAAGGCCCTAAGGGAACTGATTCGCTGCTGGTTTTGCAACCAGATCCCGCTCAGCGGGGCTTAATCGGTAAGCGAGCTGTAGGGCAACTGTAGGCTGGGATGGGTCGGTCGGACCCCAACACTTCCCAGATGCCCTCCCAAGCTGCAGGTGCACAGTTCTTGGCCCCCCCCTGTAGCTCTCATCATCGCTTGTGGCTCTGACGCAGTTATTCACTGTCAAAGCCATAGACAGCCGCACTACCTAGCTTTTTATAAAAGCTGACTCAGGAGCTGATAGTTGATCGCACATCACCTGCAGCTTCGAGGCTTGATGACCCCGCTCAATCTCAGCCTCGGCCTTCAGCTTGTGCTTCAGGGGTAGATAAACGGGTTTGACTTTGCCCTGCTCACAGGTGACATGGTTGTAGTAGGTTCGGCCGTTGGGTTTAGGGTAAGCGGCGATTGAACCCTCCCGAGTTCCCTGAGCCACCAACTCTCTCACCGCCTGTTGCAGCTCTGCTACTGCTTGGGTGAGGTGAGTGGCAGCTCGGCCAACTGGAGTTAGAGAGTCATGCCAAACTTGAGAGCTTTGGCATGAAAGCAGGGTTGTTGCTTGAGGCGGCTTCGGAGCTTCTGCGCCACCGAGTGATTCATGCAAAAGTTCTGTGTCTTGGCATGAATTGCTCACCAGCGGCCCAAGCTCTGGCCCAACGGCTCCCGTTCCCGTCTGTTCATGCAAACTGCTGTCGCTTTGACATGAATGCAAAGATGCTTGGGGAGCAGCTTCTTCAGGCTGACCTGGAATTTCTGCAGGACTACTAGTTATTGCGCGGCGCCGTCGTTTGCTCATCTGCCGCTCGCTACCTCCAGACAGACGCTCTTAGTCCGGCCCCAGCTGGCTTACCCCTGACACTCAAAGCCAGCAACTCCCCCAGCCACCCTGACGCTCAGGACTCAACTGCTCTATCGCTTGCTCGAGGTCTCGCCGCTGTAGCTTGAGGCCAGCTCCTGAAGCTGGGCAGGGGTCTCACACTGCTGCAGGGCAGCACACAAGGTAGCCAGGGCAGGATTGCCCCCATCAGAGCGTGATGGTGCAACAGCTTCAGCGGGCACTCTCAGTAGGTCCCAGGCTCGCAACACTTCCTGACTGCAACCCACCTGAACTTCATAACTGGCAGTTTGTAGGTAGAAGCGGAGCACTCTGCCTCGCTCTCCCGGTCGCTGGCGCAGCCCCACCACTTCCTGTGGAGCAAAGGCGGTTGCTGAAGGCAGCTCTGAGCCTTTTTCACTTACCTGCTGCACCCAGGTCTGCTGCTCTGGGGTTAGAAGCTCGAAAGCCTGTTTCAGGTGGGGCGTAGCGGTCTTCTGTTGCAGTAGGTCTTGTTCCTGACGAGTGCGACACTGCAGCAGGTGTTGGGCGAGGTGCAGCTGGAGTTGGGGTGAAAGGGGCTCAATTGCTCGAGCAGCAACGGTTTGACTATGTGGTTCAGACTTATTCCTAGCGTCACTACTTAGATCTAAAGCGCTAGGAATAGTGTCTGAACACTGCTCCAACCTCTGCAGGTCCATGCTTCTGAGGATCTTGCTGATGGCGCTTTGCGTCAGGCCAACAAGCTGGGCAATCACCGCCCACCTGCTGCTTCAGTGGCAATGGCTCCTAGTCGTAAGCGGTGGTCAAGGGTTCAGGCTCTGTTCCTGCGGCAGCAGTGATAGCTTTTCACCCGGCGAAGTCGTTTGGTTGTGGGTAAGCTGAGCCGGTTGCCGGATTGCTAAAGGCAGCTCCCCTCCGCTCGCCCGAGGAAGTTGAACCCTAGAGATCCTCTTAGGCGGTCAATCGAGCCCTACTTTGCATGGGCTTGATTGACCTCTCTGCGCTCATGAGTTTGGTTGCTAAAGCGGAGGGTGTTGCTACGGAGCTGGAGGGATTGCTATGAAGGGTCAGAGTCAAGATACTCATCGCGGTTACTCTTTCTCCTGAGCAGGGAAGTTCAGGGAGAGCAGAGCAAGCCAGGGACAGGTTTCCATAGGCTCTGGTTATCCCAATTGCAAGGAAGGGGAGCTAGGTGTAGGGGGGGGCATCCAGCGTTCAATCTCCGGCACGAGAAATGGATGCCAGATTCTGTCAGATCTTTGAAAGCCCAGTGCGTGATCGGATCAATCTGATCAGGCTGTAATAAAAGAGCTAAAAGCCTTATACATCAGGACTTTTGCGGATCGCGTTGTGTGTCGATCCGGGAGCTTTTGTAGTAACCCTCAAAGCCTTGCTCCGTAAGGCTTTGAGGCCAATTTTTCGAGAAATTTTTTTTACTACAAAGCTGCTTGTAGTAAACAATGCAAGTAGTAATAGCGGCAAACGGAAGAGTAGGCTCGATACTCACAGCTTGAGGACCTTTCTGAGGCTCACTTCTATTTCAGGCGTGAGTTCTCGTCGGCCAAACTCAAGGTGGGAGATAAGCTGTTGGGAGACACCTAGAGTTCCAGCTAGCCTTGCTTGACTCCAACCCCTGCTTTTGCGGGCATCGCGGATTTCTTGGCCTGTAATAGGCTTCGTGGAGGCTGGAGGCAGTTGAGCTTTATAGATGGGGCGATTGCTCAACTTACCAGGCTTCCTACAATCCAATAATTCTGGAATTGGTTCAGGTGGTCGAACTGTAAGCTTACTTTCAAGCAGAATGTTGATATACCCTTTGGGCTTACGCGCCTGACCATCAGGCCTAAGCGACTCAGGATATTTCTCGTCGAATTCAATTGTCCAGCCCAGCCTTACGAGAGTTTTCAGTGATTCATTCCACTGGTCCAATAGGTCGCGAGCTTTGTGGCGGTCTTGCTTGCTTGGTAAAGCTTTTCATCATATCCAACTAGAAGCGCTCCCAGTAGTGCCTTGACTCGATACACACCGGAGGTACGAATTCGGCTTTCTAAAGTGAGATGAATGGCTAAACGAAGAGCAAGTTCGTTATGGTAAGGGTCAATTTTAAGGACACTTTGGGCAATGTAACCGAATTGGTGAAGAGCTTCTTTAGCTTTTGCACCCCCTCGATTAAGAAAGCCTTTTGTTCAAAGACCTAGTTGAACTTGAAGTTCGGCTTTTGCCAGATTCTCCAATTGGTCAGAGAGAAGAGTTTTTTGCCCCGTAGCACTGATGCTAATATTCCACATGCGTGAGGTTTGCACAGTTACCTGGGTTTTGTGCCGACTAATTTGCCCTTCTTTCCACTCGACTTTAACTAGCAAGCAATCTAGCGCGAAAGCACAGCCAACTAATTCAGATAATTTTTGACTGAGTGAAATATCTTTTCGGTTACTCCAACCAAGGTTTCTAATGACATCTTCCCCAGATAGCGTAAAACTACCGCTCCAGGGCTCTTCCTGATTCATCGCATGGGCGGCCAAAATTAGCTGAAGCTTGACGGTATTGAAGCCAAAATTATTGATGATTTTCTCAGCGGCATCCCAAGGCAAAGTTGTCACATCTCCAGGGGTTTAGATGTAATGCTCAATGTAGTTTTGGGGGTTGCTTTTAGAAATTTTTGAAAAGACAGCAACTCCATCTTGGTCACGCCAAAGGTCCTTCCTAAGCTGCGACTCTAACGAACTAATGAATGGTGCGCCAGTTGGAATCCGCTCAATATTCTTGTTTAGAAAAAGCTCATTCTCCTTAGCATTGACAGCACTCGTGTCAATTAAGTCTTCTAGTTCTTTGCTTAGAAATCTGGCTCTGCTTCTGAGCTCCTCAAGATTTTTTTGAATATGAGCTTTCAGGCCCTGATATTCAGAGGATTTGTAAGCTAACAAAGAAGCATTTAAAAGCTCATCAATAGTTACGTTAGCAGCTTCTAAATTAATTTTGTTTAACCTGACCTCGTCAGCTAACTGAGCACAAAAATCCTTCCTCCGAACTGCCTGTAAACAAGCTTCAGCATTCTGTAGCCACTTCAATATATAAGGAGCACCAAGTGCCCCTGTTTCCATGAAGGGAGCTAATGCTGCCACCAGGTCGTTCATTTCGTTGGGATTTATAAGCTCAGTGCTCAAGGAGCTTCTTTGCTACCACTAGGATACTCTATGGAATGCAGCTTTTCTTTGACTTGAAAATTTTATAGTCCAGCTTCTCGAAAAGCTTGAGCCAGCGCTTCAACAATATCTAACTCTAGACTCCATCGTTGTAAATACTCAAAGTCTAACTTGTTCCCCTGCATACTTAAGACTCCCAGCACAATACAGTAATTCTAAACTAACTCCACTTTTTGAATTATCAATGAGGCTGAATCAGGTAGAGATTGCCGCAAAATCACCGGGATCGTAGCTAATATCACCAACAAAATAAAAAGACAAAACGAGATTAAAGGTAGACCGCCCCATTCCCTCCAGCGTCAGGTCAGGAGGGATCATTCACCGAATATTGTGCTGAAAGCGGTTCCATTCCCGATGGGTCTACCCGACTTGCTGTCACGCCAGCAATAATCCCGCCAATCACTGAACTCCATACCTCTGCACCGCTTCTAGGTCGCTATCTCCCAAGTTCCCTAGTCGCTTAATCGGATAGTGTTTTCATCAGAAGCATTTGCTCCGGTTCTCCCAGAGTTGAGGGCCTAGGGGGCAGCTAGGGCAAGAGATGATACTTTTAAACCCCCTCTCAGGCGCTACTAATGTCTTTGACCAAGCCCCTGATACCTCTCGCTTAAGGGTCGGGCCCTAGTAATAGGATTATTGACTCAGTGATTGAATCTTGCCAGGGCTTATATTAGTAGATACGGTTTCTTGCTAAGCCACTTGGTTGTAAGTTCTGGTCTGACTACTCGTTGCGTAGACGCTCCAGTTCTTGTTTGGTGAGGATGCGTAATAAAGCTGTCAATTAGTCTGCTTTTTGCAAACTTTCAGTGTTGCCAACTCTTCAGGACTAGCAATCAAGTAACCTTCCAGCCCCTTACCCACCAGCAAGCCTTAAGAACCTTGGCACGGCTTCGAGATAGCCAGAAGATGTTTGCCCGGTTTGCTGAGTTGGCATCGCATGGATAGCCAAGTTACCTCTTCTTGGATAAGAAACGGTGTCTGCTGTACTGACAAGTGCCATTAGAAAATCAGGGGCTTGATCCTAGCCAAGACCTCTGAAACCACCGCACTCGGAGCTTCCTCAGGGAATTTTACACCCCATTCGTGCCAGTCCAGAAACTTGAGGTGATCAGCCAAGATACAGCCTGTCGTCCTCATGCCCAAAGGAAGAACAACCTCAAAGGGATAGCCCTTCTGCTGATTTGTGATTGGGCAGGCCAACATCAAGCGAGCCTTCCTGTTGTAGGCAGCATGGGATAAGACGAGGGCAGGACGAAAGCCTGCTTGCTCCCGCCCCACTTTGACATAGGAGAAATAAAATGCCTCCCTCGGTAAGTGGGAGGCATTTTATTTTCATGGGTGTCTAGCAATGTTTCTGGTTGTCCCAACCGGCTAACTAAACTGTCCGAGCCGGTTGGAAGAACTACCCTATGCAGGCCTTGAATAAGGCAGGATCATCCCAAGGAACATCATGATAGGCTTTTTCCAAATGGGGGCTTTGAACGTCGCGGTACCATTCCTGCGGAAAGAGAGCAGCCAGAGCATTGCCCTGAAGAGTTGGAGCTTGGGTGTAAGCTCCGCCGCTCAATTTAGCGTAAAGTGCTGCGCACAGATCCCTGCCAACTGATGAGCCAAGATGAGAAACAGGTATGGGACGAGGGTTACATTCTATGAAATAAGCATGCCCCTCCTCTGAAAGCATGAAGTCAAATCCAGCGAAACCTGTGTACTCAAAGTGAGCAATTAGAGCTGAGGCTGTCGCAGCCATTTCTGGGTGTTCGATAAAACGAACAACGCTGCTTGGCCCGTTAGGCGTTGGAGAGGTGCATTCCTTAGCGGCAGCAAAACCAGTCAAAATCTCACCCGAAACAGCTACTGCACTATACATAGCTGCCTTACCTCCTATGAATTGCTGCACACTAAGCGTGTTGTCAGATAGCAACCAGCTTCTATTTAGCAGCCGACTTACGGACTTTCTGAACCTGCTCTTTTTCCTTGGTAGAAATGCTGGCAGACTTTGCAATAGCTCGTCCTGACTATCACAAACTTTTACTCCCGCTCCTGACCAGCTAAAATCCTTCTTAAGCACAACTGGATAGTTGTATTTGCTAGCGAACTCTAAAGCCTCATCTAAGCTCCGAACTACTTTCTGCATTGGCGTCTGCAGACCCAGTTCCTGTGCAACCAGTTGAGTATGATGTTTGAGAACAGTGGCTTCAAAGAGCTTAGCATTACCTAATGAGCGCTGAATAACCGTTAGCGCTTCGGCTAGGATGAAACTAGGATTTTCTATTCCCAGACGTACAAGGTAGTGCAAAAAGCAAACAGCAATTTCATCTCCAGGGATGATAATGACTGGATGCCACTCATGAATTGCCTGAACCAAAGACCTGAGTAATTGCCTACCCGACTTGGTTGAGCTCAATAGAAATCGTTGATCTACATGACCCGTTTTCGCCAGAAAACTCAATGGATGGCACAAAACACCTACCTTGAAACCCACCTGCTGTAAAGCTTTAGGTAGTCTAGCAATGCCAAGCCGCTCGCGGTCAACAGAGAAAACTAATACATGCACAATTCTTTAGCTCCAATGATATCTTTCAGCGGTTTGATTAGAGGCTTTGTCCCAGTTGGCTTTGGTGAATATGTCGTCTTTGGCTTGCGCCTGTTCTTTTTAAGGCAACAGTCTCTAGCTGTACATAGAGTTGCTTAGGCAGGAGCAACAGCATATAAGCCGCAATGACAGTCAGAAGAGTTCGGCGTGGTTCTTCGAACAAAACACGCCAGTGAGTTGTGATGGCGCGATGCACAAGTTTCACAGCCATTGCCCCTGACCCCGAGCGCACAGCACGACGCGCTAAATAGCGAAGCTGGTAAGCTCTTGCTACATTGCCCCAACGAGCAATCACATCTGGTGCGTAGGTACGGGTCTTATTAATTACCTGCTCCCAAGATTCAAACTGCTTAAGCAAGTTAGCTGACAACCCTTCTGAATTTACTCGGTACAATGTCAGGGCTTCAGGAATACCTTCAATTTGCCATTGTGTTTGAATGGCAATACGAATCCAACATTCAATATCCTCTGATTGACGGAAACGGTCATCGAAATAAAAATCTTCAGTAGTGCCGTAAAGATCATCCTGGAACCGAATCGCGTCAAGAACTTCCCGGCGCAACACAGGTGCTGAACCATTGCCGATTGGGTTTCGGCACAATAGATACTCAGGCGTAATTCCAGATAACTTAGGCATCTGGTAGGTGCCCAGTGGTTCTCCGGTTTCATCTATGAAAGCAGAGCGGCTAAAACTAACCCCGACAGTAGGTGCACTTTCTAGGTGACCAATGTGTCGTTCTAGCTTTTGAGGTAACCAGAGATCGTCAGAGTCCAATAAAGCCAAGTACTGCCCCTGTGCATGGCGAATGCCAGTATTTCTAGCACCTGCTAAACCTCTGTTCTTTTGATAAACAATACGAATTCGAGGGTCTGTAAATTGCTGGCAAATCTCAATACTATGATCGGGGGACTCGTCATCTACGATGATCAACTCAAAGTCTGAATAAGTCTGCGCTAAAACTGATTGAATGGTTGCTGCAATGTAGCGTTCTACTTTGTAAACAGGGACGACTACAGAAACTTTTGGCGTTGTTTTAATCATATAACTAGCTCAGTGTTCTGGTTTGAGGTAGGAACCTGGGTGGGAATCAAAGACATATCGTCCTACCCACACAGTAAAAATGGGCAGAATGGTGATGTGAGCGAGCAAGACTGCGGTTGCAACCCCTAAGATTCCCCACTGTGTGCTGATGCCTATAGCGATCACAAACATGATCGTGAAAATTAGGTTCCATTGCAGATTGATTTGGGGTTTACCCACTGCACAGGTTAGTTGAGAAGCAGCATCTGCGAAGGGACGAGGCAAAGCAGATAAACAGATAAGAATTAGGACAGGAATAGCCCCAGCCTCTGTCCACTTCTGACTGAAGACAATCGGAACGTACCAAGGAGCTAAGCTTGATTGAATCAAGATTAGAGGTACTGTGATCAACGCAATAGTCCTCAGTCCACTAAAAAAACGCGACTTTAGTTGTGCTAGGTCAGTGTTGACGGCACAAAGATATGGAAATAATGCTGAGCTACAGGCCGTGATCACACTTAAACTGATGCCTAAACCAGCGTTAAAGGCAAAATAGTAAATTCCTAATGCTTGGACCCCTAAAAAACGACCAACCAGCAGGTAGTCAACGTTATTCCTTAAGGTGGTCAGCAACTCGATTCCTAAAATGCTTCGACTATAGTCAAAAATGCTCCGCCAGTGTTTTAGCGTAAATCTACCCTTCGGTCGCCATGAATGATTGAAGTAATAGAAAGCAACCCAAATCGGCGCGACTAGAACCTTTGGCAAGATAACTGCCCACATTCCCATGTCGAGAAAGGCGAAGATAACTGTTAAGACACAATCAGATGAGAGCTGCAAGGTGTTACATATGGCTACAATTTTTAGACGGCTCTCTCGTTGAATTAGGGCACATTGAACTATCCCCAATGGTAGGATCAGGTAAACCATGCCCATCAGACAAATGGGTAGAATTAGCGTGTTGTGCTGGTAGGACAAACTTACCGGATAAGCTATCAAGCATTGGACAATAAAGAGAAAACTGAACAATATCCAGTTAAACCAGTAAGCAGTTTCGCAAAGCGGCTCTAGCTCCTCCTCCCGCGCCTGAATTAACTTTGTTACAACCCCACTGCGAGTGAATACATTGACAAACTCGTTAGTGGTCAGGACTAGAGCCGCTAACCCATAATCGGTGGGGCTGAGTAGACGGGCTAGAACAACGGTAGTCGCTAACCGAAAAAAGCGAACAACTAGCTGTGAACCTCCTAGCCAGCCTAGATTCTGGATGAATTTGTCAGACAGCTTTCTCTTGATTTGAGCAATGATTCCCTGAGCACTAATCATAGAACTGCGTGAGTCACGTTTAGGAGACTATAGGATATTGAGCCGTGCCAATGTCTTCTACAGAAGGGTAAAGGCCATTAAATGGCGCCACTATCTTTGCTAAACAGGACCGTGACAGTTTTTAACAGAAGAGATAAGTCACGCTTCAAACTCCAGTTTTTTTGGTACTTCAGGTCTAGCTTGATCACGTCTTCGAAGTTACGTATCTTAGAGCGGCCATTGACTTGCCACTCACCTGTAATTCCAGGCTTGACATCTAGGCGCGCCCACTCTGGAGCATCGTAATGATTAAGTTCTTCTGCTGTAGGGGGACGGGTACCGACTAAGCTCATATCCCCCAGGAGCACATTCCAAAACTGTGGAAATTCATCCAAACTAGTTTTGCGCAGAAAACGACCCACCCGAGTTATTCGCGGGTCTTTATCGTTCTTGAAAAAATTGCCGTTAGCCTGGTTAGCAATTTGGCTCTTTAGGGCTTCTGCATTAGCAACCATTGAGCGGAATTTCCAGATGCGGAAGCGCTTACTCATCAATCCACAGCGAACCTGGCTAAAGAAGATTGGGCCAGGGTCATCCAATTGAATGGCAATACTAATGGGAATTAACAGAATTGCCATAATGGAAAGACCAACAACTGCACCAACAATATCGATAGACCGTTTGATTGGATGATTGACCGAGGGGTGAAGCTTAAGTTGCGGATCTTGCCTGAGCTGACGTTTTAGGTCTTTGTCACGGTAGGTTCGGGCTGTTGCGGCAGCTTCCTCAATGTTAAAAGCGCGATCTATGCCTACCATTACTAGGGTTGCTCTAACTTCTGGAATGACGCTCCAAAGCACCAGTTCATGTTTACCTGCTTGAGCCAATTTCAAGCAGGCGACCAGAGCTCCCAAGCCAGTGCTATCGATAAACTTAGTTGCACTCATGTCCAGAACAATTTTTTGAGAAAAGCTCTGGTCCAGGCCTTTTAAAACTGCTCGAAACTGCAGTACTTCAACTGTAGTTAAGCGTGCAGGGGTACTAAGAACTGTAGTTCCCTGATGTTGAAAGACTGTTGTTTCGGATTTCGAAGCAGAATCCTGCCGAATAACAGAATCTACCTCTGTTGATCGCGCACATTGAACTTTAGGATAGCGCTTTGCTAGCTCTGGGCTATGCACGAAAAGTTGATCTAAAACTGCAAATGCTCTCAAAATCCGAGCAGACAAACTGAGCTGCTTGATTCGAGTTCGCGATTCTACAAAGATCACCTGACTTCTACATAAAAGTTTGGCCAGAAGTAGAAAAGGAACTGCTACTCCTGCCCCTGTTGAAAGTACTAAATTAGGTTGCTCACGCTGCAAGACCTTGAATGCAAGGAACAAGTTGCGAACTAGATTAGGGAGGTTGCGATTGGTAGGGCTATGAGCCCAGTACACCCGTCCTGGCTCATCTTGGAGTTCGTTTTTGGTGGTTTCTGCCCGAAATGTAACCCAGCAAGAGCTTTGAAACTGCTGCCGGAAAGGTTTTAGTTGTTGCATTTCCTTGAAATGACCACCGGAAGAACAGACCAACATGATCTTTTTGTCAGTGCTATCTCCGTAGTACTCACTTAGCTGCTTGCAGAGGTCAGCCTGAGGCAGTTTCAGATCTGTAGATTCTGTTGCTGTCAGGAACTTCGTTAGAGATGCAGGAGATCTTGCAATAGAAACACCTTGCTGCTCTAGAGCATCAGCCAATTCCAACTGATGGTCATCGACATGCTCCCCAAAGCGCTGAGTTCTAGGAACGAGTACATAGGGCTTACCGGAAGCCTCCAACAGAAGGGCCGTACCTTCACCGCAATGAGCAATAATTAGACGCGCCTGATCAACTAGAGTTTTGAAGGCAGATTCTGGAAGTAACTTAAAAACCTTGACCTGATCTGGAAGCTTGGTTGAGCAACCGTATTGTACGACTACTTCCTCATTCTGATCGATAAAACCATTGCGAATTAGCAGATTCACCCAGTCCATCAAAGCGTTGAAGGGGTACTGTTCTGTTCCTACTGTAACTAGAATCATTGGGGCTGACCGTTTACTAGAGGAATGAAAGGCCAAATGTGGGCATGTCAGCTTGACATTTCATTTTTAAATTTCTATTTGGAAGTATGCCCATCTAGCTGATGTTCTAACGACTCTATTTCTTCTGTCGTTAGCTTAAGAATCTAGAGAAAAATCAGTGTTTTCACGCTTTCAATCCAGTAAGCAAGAGTTGGTGAATCAATTAACTCTTATGGGTCCTCTACTTTTTTTCTAAAGTTAAAGGGCTCTTGTTTCACCGCCAGTCCGAGGTTAGAAACCGATTACTCTCCAAAACAAGTTTTCCCATTGCTCCAGATACTTCTCCCAAGCATGCTTTACAGATTTTCTACCCGCTTCTCCCCATGCTTCTAGATTTTGGCTAAGCAAAGATGCAATCGCTTGAGCTAATTCCTGAGAATCTAGGGAAGGCACTGCAAGGCCACAATCCTGGATCTGCTCGCTTAAACCATCAACATCAGCAACAATTAAAGCTTTACTGGCGGCTTTAGCTTCTAAACAAACGATTCCCCAAGGTTCCCAACGCGAAGGAACGATGACTGCGTCACAGCTTTGTAGAAATTGAGCTACATCGTCTATCCGTCCCACAAATTGGACATTGTCTAGGCCTTGAGCTGCCTTCTTAAGTTTCGCCTCATCTGGTCCTGTACCTGCAATACGAAGCCTTATAGGCGCTTGCGGAATTAAACGCATTGCATCCAGTAGAATATCAAACCCCTTCTGAGTGCAAAACCTTCCGTAGGTTGCCAGGGTGAGCAGCTGATTACTCGGTTTGGGTGATAGTTGCAAGAAATTGTCTAGATTGCAACAGGGCTGAATCAAATCGAGCTTCTTTTGAGCAACTAGATTGTTTGCGTTCAGCCACTTTTGCTGTGCTTGAGAAATTGCAACGACACGATGGGCTAGAGCATGAGAGAGCTTGAGCATTAAGCGAAACCGAGCCACTGACGGCACGTTGAATCGCTCAAATCCTGCTGAGTAATGGTGTTCGTAGATGACGATTTTAGTGCGTCTGTGCAGCAATCTGACAAGCAACAGATCTACTAAACCTTTCCAGTTGCAAGCTTGATGGCAAAGAATCAAGTCTGGCTTTAAGTTGCTAATGGCTGCTCTAGCAGTTTCGATGGGGGAGGTTGAAAACTCGAATTGCTCGGCTAGGCGAGAATTCTTGAGGTTTTCCACGGTTGACTTGACCCCCCCCATTTTGTCATCACCCAGTAGATGAAGAATTTTAGGTTTCATGGCAAAGGCTAGGTGAAATAGGCTGAAGACGATAGCTTTGATTAAAGGCAATCCCTAGTAAGACTAAGCCAGGCCAGTATAGATAGGCCAAGATCTCTAGGTTCTCACCTAAAGCATAGAGAAATAGGATTAGCAATATACTCAAGCCTGTCTGAGCGATTACGCTATTCTGAGCTTTGAGAAGCAGATCTACAAAACTCAAAAGCAGGGGGACCGCTAGAGCCAAGAAACCAACTAAGCCCTTCACAAACAGTAGGCCAAACCAGCTATGGTGTGAGCCAATGGGCATGTACTCAACCAAGTGTGGTCCCCGTTCAACAACGCCATGTCCCCAAATGGGCGCTTCGTCCTGCCAACGTTGAACAGCAATACTTCCCAAAGTTGCACGAACCCGAGAAGAACCAGCCCGTGCTGCCTTAAAAGCATCTAAGAAGTCGTGGTATGCCTGTAAGAGTGCAGGAGTAAAAATGCCTGTCAAGGTCGATGTAAAACCCAAAGTAAACAACATACCGGGGCGAGTCAGGTTAGCAAGAATCCGACTAAATATAGGAACAACTGCTAAGGTGACCAGAGCCAATCTGGACTGAGAGACAACACACATCAAAACGCTAGCGATGATGCCAGCCCAGCGCCACTTTTTTACTTTTTCCTGAAGCGCAAATACAAAGTAGACATTTGCCACAAACCCTAAAGCTGGAGCCCAAGGCGTAAACAAACGCCACCTAACTCTGCCTCCTTCAGGATCGATTTCATAAAGATTCAGCGCAAAGAATTCTGGACCTGGACCACCGACTAGGCTTGTTGGGGAGACGTAGGGAGTCTGTGGTAGATGTAAAACGTAAGCCAATAAAAAGAGGGGGAAAAGCAGCAAAGTTTGAAAGCAGACAATACAAGTAGCTCGATAAATGAGCTGAGGACGAATTTTTAGGCAGCCGATTAATGGGAATATTGCCATAAGAGCCCAGCCCTTAGCCCAACCGATAGTTGACTTGATAATGGCTGGAACCCCTAAGCCAAAATCAAGATGCCCCATGATTAAGGCAACTTCCATCACCAACATGGCACTTACCCAAATCCAAACTCCCCAGGGAATGTAAATCCTATCAGCAGCAGGGGTTAAGTCAGTTTGCTGCCAGAGTTTTCTGCATAAGTAGAAAAGCAGTATCCAGGCAATTGCTGGAGCTGCAATATAGAGCCCTCCCACTACATAAAGGCCATAAGTACCAGTAATAGCATGCCAAACTAGACGTTCTTCAAAGTTACACGGCGATAAATCGTTTCGCGTGTCCATAACAAAACCAGCCCAGTTGTGATTAAAACTGATCCTAAAAACGCCCCTGCCAAGACAAATTTTCCCTTGGGAGAAGTGGGTTCGTCAGGTAGAGATGGCTCCACGAGAACTTGTACTAATGGGTAGGAGGCAAAGACATCCGTCTTGCTGACATCTGTTTTCGCCAAGGTAGAACTGAAAACTGCCTGAGCGACCTGGAGATTAAGCTGCAAGTTTTGCAAGGTTGCAGCTTTACCAACTTGTCTATTAAGCCTGGTTTCCAGCTGGACTATTTGTTTGTCCAAAGACTCTGCCTGACCACCTAGACCACGTTGCTGTGCCTGTACAGAAACTAAGTCCTGAAATAGATTAGCTCGATTTCCAGCCGAGGGAAGATTTAGAAGCTGCAATCCCTTTCCATCAAGTTCTCGCCCAACTAACAATTGGCTCCGTCGAAGTAGAGCATTGTGAGCTGCTGTTTGTCTGGCAACTTCTTTAACCACTTTAGGGTGGTTAGGCCCCCACTTGGACAAATAAATCTCAAGAGTAGTACTAGATTCAGCATAGTCTTTGAGATTTTGTTGAAAGATCGAATCAGCTTGCAAAACGAAGGCATCGGCAGCCTGTTGGGGCGAGACGCCGAGATTACCCGATAATTGCAGTAATTGCTTATTGGCTTTTTGGTGCTCGGCGACCACTTCAACTTGCTGTTTGCGTAGCTGCTCAATATTGAGCGCTAGCTCCTTGAATTGGTCTGTGGAAGTCAGACCGGATTTCGCCTCATAGGTGGCAAGCGCTTGCTGTGCTTCTCTGAGTTTTTCCTTTGCAGAACCGAGTGTCGCTTTCAGGCTCTGTGCCCGTTGCTTTTCTTCATTTGCCCTCAACTTGTCAAGCTGCTCCTCAAAGGCATTGTATAGAGCCTGCGACTTGTCCCTTGCTTGTTCGGGGTTAAAACCCGTCACACTAAAGTTGAGCACTGCTGTTTGATCAATCAGTTTGATGCGGGGTTTGCCAAACTCTTCAATGGGCAAATCGAGTTGTTCAGCTGCTATCTTCAGGACAGCCTTACTTTCCGCAATTGTTTTGTAGTTAACTTTTGGATCTACAGTTGAGCCGCTATATGGAGAGCTGACGTTGGAAGATGCTTGGCCAACATTATCGAGATTAATAGTAGAACCCGCTCCTGCACCTGGAAGAATGAGAGACCATTCACTGGTGTAAGTGACGGGAGCTATTTTCAGATAGGTCAGGGCCATGCCCCAAAGCATGACGTTGGTACCCAGAGCCAAGAGCATGTAGCGAACGAACCGCCCCCCTCGTTTTGATTCTCGCTCACGAACCTCTCTTGAGAGGTCTGAAATTTCTGGAATGTTAGTAGAATCTGTCATTTGAAGAGATTGAGTATGAGGCCAAACGGAGAAAAAATATCGCCAATGGTTCGGAATACATCCCTTAGGCCTGTAACTCTGGAGTCATAGCAGGCTACGCCATCTCCCGGCATGAGAAAGGGGTTATTCTCGTCGCCTGAGTCTCGGACCAACTTCTCAACTGGGCGGTTTAAGGTTTCAGTTTTACCAGTTAAGATGTTAGTTCTTACTAGAACGGCGTGACGGCGAGCATTGGTCGCGCCTGTACCACCAACACAGTTTGCAGCGATCACGGCTTGAGATAGCCTTGCTCCATAAGCGAAACCTCCATTTTCTACAGAGTTAGCAGATTGTCCATTACCAGGGGCTGGAATAGATAGATTGGATAGATAAACACGGATTCCTGGTGGGGTAATCTCTGAGGGGCGGACGAGATTGTTGTTAATTTTTTGAGTTGAGGAGACAATAATTTGATCCCCGGCTACCAGGGGAATATCTTCAACTGGCTGACCACTAAATACACCCGATAAATCTATTGTCCTCTCTGCTGTTCCCCGGATGACACGAATATTAGCCACATCTGCATCAGGCCTGACACCACCGGCTGCCCTTAGCGCAACAGTGAGGTAACGCTCAGGTGTGGCCACACCTGGAGCTTGATTATTGTCCTGGCGCTCTTCGTTCGGGCGTCGGTCGTTAATCTGAACGCGACCAGGTTGAAAAGTTGCCCCTTGCACTGTGACTTCAATAGGAGCCCAAGACAAAACCTGTAGGCTAACGTTGATGAAATCTTGCCGGAAATAGCCGCCTGAAACGAGGGCCTGAGAAATCTTTTCTGCTGCTGCTGTGGGCTCTAGCGTTTCTACCGGCAAAGAACCCAGAAACGGGAACTCTAACGCTCCATCAGAGTTAACGACGTAATTTCCAGCGAACTCGTCTCCTTCAGGAATAATAATTCTGACCCGGTCACCGGGTGAAAGAGTGAGCGCAGCACTAGGGGCTGATGCGGCTAGAACTGATACAGTGACCGCGGATGCTAGGATGACGCACTGGACAAAAAGTGTTTTGGGGGGCAATTTGAGGGGCATCAGTACAACTCCCTAAGCTTTTGGCTTTGGTTTAGGTGGAAGTGTTCTGAATGTAGCCTTCCCCTAGAAAATAGAAGCTAACTTACCGTTGAGTTCAGGTTTTCATAATTAGCTTCAGTTATTCTACTGAGGCTAGAACATTCTTAAGTGCTAACACTGAGGTTTCTGCTCCGCACTCCACGGCGGCTAACGACTTTTACTGATCCTATGCAATGTGATTTGGGCTAAATTGAGCCTAGCATGGATTGCCTAAACAGCAGTTTCATGTCTTAAAAAACGATCAGTGAGCTGCCCCCATGCCCCCCATCGCTACGAACTCCATTGTTAAAGTCGTGCGCCCTTCTGACTCATTGAATGGCAATAAAATTAATTCCTTTCTTAAAGAAGTCAGTGAGGCTATTTCAACCGAAACCAAAGCTGTTCTAATTAATCTACAGGACGTGATATTTATGGATAGCTCTGGTTTAGGAGCAATCGTCTCAGCTTTCAAAACGGTTTGCTCAGTTGGGGTTAGGTTCGCCATCTGCTCTATAAATGATCAAGTCAAGATGCTATTTGAACTGACAGGCATGGATCAGGTTTTTGACATCTTTGCTGATCAGGATGAGTTTGTCAGCAAAGTTCTGCTGTCATAAGATTTGTGTCTTAATCTAAAATCGTTCTATAACTTTAGCCAAAGTAGTTCATAAGTAGGCAGAAGCAACGGCATCAAAGGAGCCAAAGCTGGTAATGTTTCTCCTTGGCCTTGTTCTTGAATGGAGACCAATAGTGTTCGATAGAGTTTAAGCCAGTGAATAGGGGGTAGGTACAACAACTTTTAACCTGAACTCTCAATCAACTGGCTAATTCTCCTTATTTCGTAGAAGTCACATTATCCAGAGCAATCGTTTGTCCCTCTCGAAGTTCGGGCACCGTGAGCGAGAACAGCGAAGATAGCTTGGTCCCTGAATAGATTCACCTTCTTCGTCTTCAAGGCTTGTTGGAGTGCTTGCACTTCGGTGGGCAGAAGGTCACGTGCTTCTGGCTCTGGAACTTTTTCCATTGCCACAGCAGGAGCAGGATTGAACTCAAGAGTGTGGGGATATCGAGCTAACTGAAGAAGCTCTTGATCGCGGCTAGCGCTCGGTTGACGGAGGTTGAGGCTAGACCTTGAGCCTTAAGATGCTCCTTGAACCGACCCACGAGGAGTGATGTCCTTCCAAGAGCGGTCCGTCCAGTCTAAAAAGCTCTGCAGCTCCTGCTGGTAGGCCTTACGAGAATTTGAGGCGAGCGAGCAGAGAGAAACTCCTCCACTCTCAAGCCGCTTAAGTCTGACGGTGCCCTGTCCAGAGCAGTGGTCTGAGCACCGTCGCCCCCCAAGGAAATCAAATGAATAGGAGGTAAAGCGCCTTTTTCATTAAGCATGAGCCATTGACCTCCTCTTAGCCCCAAACCCGTCCGTAAACCCGAACTGCAAGCGAGTTTTACAGGCCCAGCCCAACTCTAATGTCGGATAAGTATCGTTTATCTTAAGTACGACTATACTACGACTAAGTAAGATGAGGATGAGGTAAACTGCTCAACAGTTGCGATTGGCGGTGCCATGCCTCGTCCCCAAGCTGAGAAATGCCGACGCTGTGCTAAGCTCACAGCCGCTGAGGCTCAAAAACTCCACGGACCCGAAGGGGATGGCTGCTGGACCGATGAGGCCAACCGCTGCAATCGCCGCCGCAGCTACTACCGTCACCGCGACCGCTTCAATCAAAGTCGTCGTCTCCAACGAGACGTAAAACCAGGGCTCGAGAGAGTTGAGATTCTGGCGGTCCCGGCTGCTGTGCTGCACTTATATCGAGCCAGGGTGGACGACCCGGTTCATGCGGTCGGTGCCGAGTTATGGATCGGTCAGGAGCGCAGAGCGCGCCTTGAACCGGTTCACTGCTTTGGTCTAACCCCGGGCCAGTTGTCCGCTTACGCCCAGCAGGTGCTGGCAGTGTTCTCGACCAAGTATGGGGCTCAGGATGGGAAACCACTACGGCTGGAGAAGTTTGCTAGCCATGTCGAGTTGAACCCCCAAAACTGCCCGATTCGCCCCTGTCCCTTGCACCCCTGATGAGCTCTGGCTTCACTGAGCAATTGGAACTGAAGTTGTGGGAGGACCTCAAGGCCGCCAGCGCGGATCCTGAGGGAGCTGATATTGGCCTGTTGCTGGGGAAATTAGAAGCAGTGGTTGCGGTGATGGAAGAGCAGGACCGGCTGCAAGTAGCTGCTGCTGCCATTGAGCAGATGGTGCAGCTGTATGAGCTGCGCTCTGGGGCTCTGTTAGGCGATTGGGAAGACAGAGGTAGGGTTGAAGGGCCGGTAATGAACGGAGATTGGTTGACGGCACTCGTGCGACAGACGATGGCATTTGACTTGGCTGAGTTACTAGAACCACCGGTGCCTGAGCAGCGACGTAGAGGAGCTAGGGTAGAGACAGGCGAGTCAATCGCTGGCGTGGTGGATAAGGCAGTTTTGCTGGAAGCGCTGGATGAGATGGCCCCAACAGAGGCATCTGATCCACTAGCAGTTGCACATGCAGAGGATGTTGTAGCCTGGTCTCAAGCAGTGCTGGGATGGCTGGAGAGATTAGCTACTAGTCGAGCAGTGTCTTTGCTTGAGTTACAGCAAGGGTTGGAGATGCCCTTGGTTGAGGTTTGGCTAGGGCTTCTATTGATCAGAGGGGGACATGCATTAGAACAACGACTAGATTTTTATGACCCTGCTGGAATCTGGCTCCAGCCTTTGACTCTCAAACCAAGCCTGTAGACCTGCGCTTAGTAGTCACCTTCACCCTTGCCCTTTCAAAAGCGATCTGACGGTCTAATACCAATTCTCTAAATTCTGGCTACAGATAAGGCATCCAGGATAGATTGCCTTCCTGTAATCGATGCAATGGTCTGAGGCGTGAGCTTTTTCAGTCGTTCTCGTAACTGTTGACGCAAGTGCTCCAGTGTAGTCGGTAGACTCCAACGCAATCGCCGCTTGAGATATTGCCACACTTGCTCTATCGGGTTTAGCTCAGGACAATGAGCTGGCTGAAACATCAGAATGATATTGCTTGGAACCTTTAGACGTTTGGCTTTGTGAAACCCACCGTTGTCCGACTGAATAATCAACAAGTCATCCTTGAACGGCTCGGCCACAAGGTTCAAAAACACTTGGAAGCAATCCGTGTTCAAGTGAGAGAATTCAAAGAAAAAAGACTCTCCCGTTTTCGGTTCGACCATGCCATAGAGGTAGGTTGCTTGGAATTGCCACTGGACTTACCCGATAGGTTTGACTCCTTTAGCGGTAATGTTGCGTCCGCCTAAGGTCTTCAAGCCCAGCCGAGTTTCATCGCCACAAAAGAAGCGCACCTTTCCACGCCAGCCCAAGAGGCTCCATGCAACTGCTACTAGCATCGCCAAGTTCTGGGCTAAGTTTTTTTATATGCTTCTAATTGCTCAGATGACTGCTCGACGCTTACAGGGCGTGGCACCTTGGGGGAAGCTTGCAAGCGATAATGACCAGTTGATACACCGTCTTATACTCTGCTGCAATCCCTAACTGGCTTTCCAACCAATCGCAAGTTGCTTGATGCCTATCAAAGCCTTGCGGCTCTTCTAATCGTCTTTGCAGGGCTGCGACTGCCCAAGGTGGAATCGCTCGGGGACGACCGGAGCGAGGCCTGCTTTTGAGCAATTCCTCAATGCCTTCTTCCCGGTGATGTTTGAGCCATTCCTGCACTGTTGCTCGATGTCGGCCTAAAATCGAAGCTGCTTCTTGCACCGTTTTAGCCCGCTTGCTTTTGAGTAGATACAGCAAATGAATGCGTTCTTTGTTCGACGCTGTTTTCTGCTTTCTCAGCAACTGCTTGAGTTCATCCTCACTCTCTTGAATCTCCAGTTTGTAGACTCCTGCCATCTGCCGTGACTGAACCCTATACCAGTCTTATACCATCTGTCGCTTAATTTTCAAGAATTGGTATAAGCCTGCTGTTCAGCTAGAGCAATTAGACGGTCAAGGTGTCCTGCCTGCCGCTCAGTAGTTAATCGAATGGCACTCATATCCTCAAGTAACTGTCCCCGACCCTGCACCAGCAGTTCTATACTCTGACGCTGCTCCCTTGATGCTTGGACGAGTGCATCAACGCTTGCTCTTTAAGTTCAACTGGCCCCAACAAGCGCAGAAGTCATCTATCTGGGCAAGGTCTGAAAGCTAGGGATCCGGTCGCCCGTTCGTCATGCCACTCTTACCTCATCTGGAGAAAACGCATCTTTCCGTCCTGTGAACCACAGACGCGTTTTCTCCAGATGAGGCCACATTGGAGCTGAAGTTGAAGGGGTGAGGCCAGGGCGATGGTAACGAGGCGACTGATACTACATTCCCTGGTTACGGGTTGCTTGCCATCAAAGCCCGGTAAAGTGAGCTTACGCTCTCTAGCTTTTATTACTTGGTAAGTAATTTATCAGTGAACTACCTGCTCTAAGTTGGAGAGTGACAGAGCATCTCTGAAGCGATGGCTCTGCATAGCACCCTAGCAGCAATACTCAAAATTTCGCACTGCCCTGAATGTCCCTGAAATATAATTTGGCTCTCTCAGTGGATTAGCCTTCAAAATCATACGTTTTTAAGAGTGAGGTGAAGATGAAGACCAAAGCCGTCGTTCTCCTGTCGGGTGGCTTAGATTCCGCTACTGCTGCTGCCCAAGCCATTGCAGATAGTTATGAACTCATTGCTCTTTCGTTCCGATACAGTCAGAGACATGAGCGAGAACTGCAGGCAGCCTTGCAAATCGCACAGGCTTTCCCTATCCAGGAACATCAGGTCATGGAGAGCAACTTAAGTTAGCGGGGAGGTTCAGTCTTGACAGACCAGACCACAGAACTGCTATGTCTCCAGTTTCTCGGCTTTGGTTTGAGATTGCCTAGGCTTGATCTCTGGCCTTCTTACATAAAGGCAAGCCATACCGTTCCTGCTGTTCAAACCACCCTGCCATTGACCACCTTCTAGAGCGTAATCCGTTTCTCTCGATGAGAATGACCGCTACCAGGCAAATCCAGGGATAACTATCTCTTCTTTCTTTTAGACTCAACTACTAACAGGTGGTTAAGTTCCACCAATAATTCCTTCAGCCGTTTCTGCTTCTCAGGATCGCTCCAAGCCAGGCTCTTGCTGCCTTTACGAAGCGTCTCTACAAACTGCACAGATAAATTGACTGACTCAGCCGGCTTAGCCGTGCTTGATTTCTGTGCAATCAGCTCCTTGATCTGAGTGAGGCTCAAGTTCTGTTCAATGGCTACCCCTAAAACTTTTCTGCGCAGCGCTTCATCCTTAACGCGAGCGATTGCTAAACCTTTGGTGTAGGCAATTTTACCCTCCTCAATAGCGTTGAGCACTTCCACTGGTTTCTTGAGAAGGCCAAGAAGTGTTGTGACGTAGGACTGCCAAGACCGGCGTCCCAATGACTCAAAAACTGCAATCACCTCCTGTGCATCAGGGATGATAAAAACGTTTTTATCAGGATTACGTTGTACATGATTGTGCATAGAGTACAGCAGCACCTTAACCTCATCAACGGGTCTATCAAGGTGTTGCGACAATAAACGTAGGTAGCCATATGCTTCTTCAACCGGATTTAGGTCCTCACGCGCCAAGTTTTCAATGAGGGCATACTCCAGTGCCTCAGCATCGCTGAGATCTTTGATATCCGCAGGAATCTCAGTAAGACCTGCAAGCTCACTTGCTCGGTAGCGTCGCTCTCCAGCCACAAGCTCGTAGCGACCACCAGCCTTCGGACGTACCCAAACCGCTGATTGAACGCCACGCTTCTTGATATCTGCAGCGAGTTCTTCCAGCTTTTCCTGGTCAAAATACCGTCGTGGCTGCCAAGCAGGAAGATCTATAACTTTCAGGGAAAGCCTGTGTCCGCTTTGCGGCTTTAGTGTTGGCGCCTCTGTTGTAATTACTGTCGCTGGCCTGCGGATCTCCCCCCGGATTAGCTCAGCAAGGTCACGCTTCTGTGTCATGGCTTCCACTCCCGCAATAATTCTTCCACTACCCGACGGTAATCTCCTGCCGCTCGTTTGGCTGCTTCTCCCTTCATTTGGCTGATGGGTTTACCCAGTAGCGCCGCCCGTTCATGATTCTTTGACGAAAACACACAACTGTTAAAACTGGTGATACCTTCTGTCAGAAGAGTATCTTGTGCCCGACGCGCTTCGTTCACCGCACGAGCATCCACGCGGGTCAACAGTACACGATAAGAAATCTCCGAAGGGGCAATAGTATCTTTGATAGTTTCAATCAACGCTTTGAGATCAAGGGTCGACGGTGGTGATGGTAGGACTACATAGTCTGCAGCTGCAATCACCGCCTTGAACTCAGCAGCGCCACGGGAGGGCGGGGTATCAACAATAATGCAGTCAAAATCCTTAATTTTGCGCAGATCGACTAGCAGTTCTGGATCTGTTTCCTGAGCTAGCTCAAAGGGCATCTCACCCCTTTCCACCCAAAAAGCTGACGAAGCCTGAGGATCAGCATCCACCAACAGCACCTTGAAACGTTCACCCAAAATGGCGGCAATGTTAACAGAAGTCGTAGTTTTTCCCACGCCTCCCTTACCATTCACAACAGCAAGGACTTTTGGCATATTATTCTACCGATTGATTTGTAGCATGATGCTGAGAATTACAGAACAGAGACTATCACTGGCAATTTAACTGCGGATTAGACCTCCTCCATTGGAGAGAGCTCTCCCCTCTGCTAGGAGCTTTCACCGTGACAGATTTGTGATGGTCTTACAGAAATGTTTCAAGACTATGGAAGGCTCTGCTTTCTGCCCATACATAGATAGAGCCTACTACGAAGGCAACACTTCGTGTGAATGTAAAAACATGCTCCGTTCCTGCAACCACAGGCCTCTCAATTGATAAAAACGTTTTTATCGCTAGCAGAATTTTGCTAGTTATGCGTTTTGAGCTTCAAGAGGAGCCAGTTCACGGTAGCTCTTACCTTACCCTTTTAAGCCACAGTATTCGTCCCTGGTAGCTGCAAGCGAGTTACTGTCTTCTCTCCAACCGTGCCAGTCTTCGCTCCTGAGCTTCCGCAGTGCTTCTCAGGTCACTGATTTGCTGAGACTGAGCTTCAACTGCTGCCAGTAGTCGATCCAGGCGAGCACTATCGGCCACTACTGCAGTGATCACTCGCTCTAACCTCGCATCTAAACTCTCGTGGTCCCGTCGCTGCTCTTGAGCAAGCCGGACCAAGTCTTCCATTGTTGCTGTTAAACGGTCTAGCCTCTGGTCAATTGGCTCACGGCCATTGCTACTAGTCATTAGACCCGTCTCATTCCCTAACCACTCTTGGTACCAGACTACCTCTAAGCTGGCAGCAGGCGATTTCTAGAGCGGTTTGAGAATGCGAAATTCCACTCTGGAAACAGTAACGTCTCCTCTATTCCTACCTGTGGTTAAGCTTTCAAACTGCTGACTAGCTTCAGTGTGGAAGATGCCGGAGAAGAGAAGGCATAGCCCTAACTATCACTGATATTCAACTTGCTCCTGTACTCTGTCGACTGGGAAGCTATGACCTGAAGGCGCATTAAAGATGCGGGTATAGTAACTGGGCATGAGTCCATTGTTTTAATTTTGCCTGCTAATGGGGGCTTGAATGGCTGATCGTTTCCTTCCCACTCCAGGTGCTGTGGTTACTTGCCGCGATCGTCAATGGGTTGTACTACCCTCAGAAATTCATGAAGTCATCCGTTTACGCCCCTTGAGTGGGAACGAAGACCAAGTTTGCGGTATCTATCAACCTTTGGAGCTAGAGCCAATTACCTCAGCTCAGTTCCCCGTTCCTAAAGCAGACGCAATTCAAGACCATACCGCTGCTCAACTGCTCATGGATGCAGCTCGCTTGAGCCTACGGAGTGGGGCAGGTCCGTTTCGCTCGCTCGGTCGGTTATCAGTACGCCCGCGCCCGTACCAGCTTGTGCCACTGCTCATGGCACTGCGGTTAGAGACCATTCGGCTTCTGATTGCAGATGACGTGGGAATTGGCAAGACAATCGAAGCAGGGCTGATTGCCAGAGAAATGCTCGATCGTGGGGAAGTCAAACGGTTGGCTATTTTATGTCCTCCTCATCTGTGTGATCAATGGCAGCGAGAGTTGAGGGGAAAATTCCACATTGATGCGGTTGTGATTCGATCGGGCACCGTCAGCAAATTAGAGCGTGGTCTGCCTGGAGGGGATCACCACGTCTTTGGGTATTACCGCCACATTATTGTGAGCTTGGATTATGCGAAGTCAGACCGCCGTCGAGCTAGCTTCCTAGCTCACTGTCCAGATTTGGTGATTGTAGATGAAGCGCATACCTGTGCTCGTCCAGGGGGACGAAGTACCTCCCAGCAGCAGCGGCATCAATTACTTCAGGAACTAGCAGAGCGAGAGCAGCAGAATTTTATCCTTTTGACAGCGACTCCTCACAGCGGGATTGAAGAATCATTCCTCTCAATTATTGGTCTACTCAAAGGTAAGTTTGAGAGTTGGGACATTAATAACCTGACCCAGGAGCAACGGATTGAGTTGGCCAACCATTTTGTGCAGCGCCGTCGTGCGGATGTGAAGCAATGGTTGGGAAACGAAACACCTTTCCCAGAGCGTGACCCTCTGGAACAGCCCTATAAGTTATCCAAGGAATACCGGGATCTTTTTGAGGAGGTCTATAACTTTGCGCGTGGGTTGGTTAAAACGACCACAGAGGATATGAGCTATGCCCAGCGTCGAGGACGGTATTGGGCAGCCTTGGCACTAATTCGTTGTGTGATGTCATCACCTGAGGCTGCGATCGCAACACTCGGTAAACAGGTGAATAAGACCGCAGCGGATGAAGGGCAAAGTGCGGAGATAGACATTGATGAAGACCTGATGGTTGCCTACACCTATGATCCAACTGATCAGGAGCAGGCGATTGATGCCCAACCCACAATCGCGATTGAGCAGGGGCAACGGTCTTACCAGGATTCCGATCGCCGTAAATTGCGGGGATTTATTCAGGCAGCGGCAAAGCTCAAAGGGGCAAAAGACACCAAGTTACAAGCAGCGATCGCCACCGTCACCGATCTCCTTACCAAAGGCTTCAATCCGATTATCTGGTGTCGCTACATTGCTACAGCTAACTACGTTGCTGAAGAATTGCGAAACAAATTTGAGAAGAAGCGGGGGAGTACAACCCGTGTGATCGCCATTACAGGCGAGCTATCCGAGGACGAGCGGGAAGTTCGGTTGGAGGAATTGACGCTCTATCCGCAGCGAATTTTGGTGGCAACGGACTGTCTCAGTGAAGGGGTGAACCTGCAAGAGTATTTCAATGCAGTGATTCATTATGACTTGCCCTGGAACCCGAACCGCCTGGAACAGCGAGAAGGTCGGATTGACCGTTACGGTCAGACGGCAACCGTGGTGAAAAGCTATCTGATTTATGGGCAAGATAACCCCGTGGATGGAGCGGTGTTAGACGTGTTGATTCGGAAAGCTGTGGAAATCCATAAAACCCTTGGTATTAAGGTGCCTGTACCAATGGATAGTGCCACGGTTTCAGAGGCAGTGTTCAAATCGCTCTTTGACCGGAAAGCTGATGCTCAGCAACTTTCCCTGCTGGATTTGCTGGACAACGAAGAATCTGCTGTCGAGCAAGTTCATAAAAGTTGGGATCGGGCGGTCGAGCGAGAGAAGGTTAGCCGGACTCGGTTTGCTCAACGGGCAATTAAGCCGGATGAGGTTGAACAGGAGCTGGTGGAATCGGATCAGATTCTGGGCAATGAAGCCGATGTTGAGCGATTTGTGAAAGCTGCCTGTAGCCGCTTGAATGCGTCCTTACAGAAGAAAAAGCAATCCTGGCTACTGCCGTCGATCCCATTGCCCTTGCAACCCAGTCTGGGTACACAGCCCCGCACGATTACCTTCACGACACCTGCACCGGAAGGGGTGGAATATGTCGGGCGCAACCATGCATTGGTAGAGGGTCTAGTCCGCTATTTATTGGAAGAGACCCTCGAAAATAACCGTGACCCCATCGCAGCTCGCTGTGGCTTTACGATTACCGATGCAGTTGAGCAACGCACCACACTGTTATTGCTGCGATCGCGCTATTTGCTGACCAGTCCAAAAGTTGAGTCTCTCCTGGCGGAGGAATGTTTTGTTGCTGGGTTTACGGGACCGCCCTCTAATCCCCTATGGTTGGAGCCTGAGGATGCCCAGAAGTTACTCCAACAAGCGGAACCCGTGGGGGATATTGCTCCCGCCTTAAAGCAACTAGAAATTGAAGATTTACTGAATAGTCTCGGTGATTTTGAAGAAGAACTAGATGCGATCGCCCAGATCAGGAGCCAGGGTCTGGTTCAGTCTCATCGACGAGTTCGCAGTGTGACTAAGGAAGGACAGGTCCGTGTGAAGCCTCAGTTGCCAATGGATATTCTGGGAATCTTTGTTCTCCAACCCGGTCAGCGGAGGAAAGTGGCATGAAGAATACGGTTGATATGCCAGTTGGGGTTGATATTCAAGGCAATTTGATCGCGCCGGACTTAACCACAGAGTTGGTGATTGGGGAGATTAAGGGTCAGGCACCGGAGGACTTCGGTCTTGCCAAAGGAGATAAGCTAGCAGATGAAATAGCGACCGCCTGGGGGGATGCCAAAGCGTACTGGGCTGCATTCCAACGGGCTGTATCCCGATTATCGGAAGATGATCCGGCTACGACGGTGACACGGGAGCAGTGGGTGGTGCCGTTGCTCAGAAGTATGGGCTATGACCCGGTCTATGTGGCGAAGGCTGAAGTGGTGGAGGGGCAAACCTATGCAATCTCTCACCGAGCCGAACCGGGGGAGAATAAGCCGCCTGTTCATATTATTGGCAGTCGAGTGCGACTGGAGCAGCGACCTCCCAGCGGCACACCCCGACTTTCTGCCCATGCCTTGGTGCAGGAGTACCTTAACCGCACGGAGCATCTCTGGTCGGTAGTGACGAACGGCTTGCGGTGGCGATTGCTGCGAGACTCGACGTTGATGACGCGGCTGACTTACGTTGAGTTTGACCTGGAGCAGATCCTCAATGGAGAGAACTTTGCTGAGTTTGGCTTATTTTATCGACTGTTCCATCGTTCTCGGTTGCCGGAAAGCATCGACGATGCGGATGAATGTCTGCTGGAGTTTTATCACCAGGAGTCGTTGCAGCAGGGTGGGCGGGTTCGCGATCGCCTCCGTGACGGTGTAGAATCTGCCCTCAAGCGACTGGGAACAGGATTCTTACAGCATCCTCAGAGTCAGAACCTGCGCGAGAAGTTGGAGGCTGGCACACTGACGGAGGTAGCGTATTACCGACAGCTTTTGATGCTGATTTATCGTCTCCTGTTTTTGATGGTGGCGGAGTCGCGAAATCTGCTGCTTTCAACGGACGATCCAGAAAAGGCACGGATTTATCGGGAGTACTACAGCATTGAGCGGTTGCGAGCGCTGGTAGAGCGACCAAGCTGGCGGCGAGAAGGCTTTCAAGGTTCCGCAGGGATGGAAAAGTCCGTGGACGCTGAGTAGAGCGACCAAGCTGGCGGCGAGAAGGCTTTCAAGACTTGTGGCAGGGGTTACGGGTTACGTTTCAGCTCTTTGATGAGAACTGGCGGGGACAGGTGTTGGGGCTATCGCCCTTAGATGGGGATTTGTTTGGCTCCCATACCTTAGTTGATCTGGAAGGGTGCGGCATCGACAACCATGACCTGATGTTGGCGTTGCGAGGATTGTCGCTCTATGAGCAGAAGGGGCAATTACGCCGAGTCAATTATGGGGCACTGGATGTTGAGGAGTTGGGAAGTGTTTACGAGAGTCTGCTGGAGTTTCACCCTAATGTGAGTCAGGTTGATGGGATTTGGGAATTCCAGTTGGTGACGGGGAGTGAGCGGAAGACGACGGGTTCTTACTATACGCCACCGGAGTTAGTGGGGCAGTTGATTAAGAGTGCGTTGGAGCCAGTGATTGTGGATCGGCTGGCATCGTTGGGATCTGACGCAACAGTAGAGGCGCAAGAGCAAGCTCTGCTGAAGTTGAAAGTGTGCGATCCGGCTTGTGGATCAGGGCATTTCTTGCTGGCAGCAGCACGACGAATTGGTAAAGAGCTAGCACGGGTACGGACGGGAGAAATGCAACCAGGGGCGGAACCGTTGCGAGTAGCCATTCGCGATGTGATCCAGCATTGCATTTATGGGGTGGACTTGAATCCGCTAGCGGTAGACCTGTGTAAGGTAGCGCTTTGGCTGGAGGGGCTGTGTCGAGGTTTATCGCTGAACTTTCTAGATCACAGAATTAAGTGTGGCAACTCGTTGGTGGGGGTATTGGATCTGGATTGCTTAAAGGAGGGAATTCCAGACAATGCCTATAAACCTGTGACGGGGGATGACAAAGCCATTGCATCTCGTATCAAGAAAACGAACAAGAAAGATCTAGAAGATATGCAGCGAGGGCAACTTGCCCTGGAGTTGGAGTCAACCTTTGAGAAAGACCGAGAGGAGTATGCCAGGGCATGGCGTGAAATTGAGGTGATGAAGGATGATGACCCAACGGCAGTGCATCAAAAGCAGAAGAAGTATGAACGCAGTCGCCATTTAGTCTCGTGGCTACGGGATCGGTCTGCCTGTAACCTCTGGACAGCCGCGTTTTTCATGCCGCTGACAGAGCAGAATTTGCAGCTTTTGCCGACTTCGGGGGTGTTGGATAACCTGCTAAAGGGGAACTGGGCGACGCAGGAGATTGTGGCGGCGGCGGATACGCTGGCAGATGAGAAGCATTTTTTCCATTGGCCCCTGGAGTTTCCGGATGTGTTTGAGCAGGGTGGATTTGATTGCGTATTAGGTAATCCACCGTGGGAGCGAATTAAGTTGCAAGAAAAAGAGTTTTTTGCAGCCAGAGATTTGCGAATCGTTCATGTGAAGAGTTCTACTGAAAGAAGCCGACTCATAGAAGATTTGAAAATTCAAAAACCAGAATTAGCTAAAGCATATGAGGACACAAAACATGATGCTGATGCTCAAGGAAAGTTTATTCGAGAGTCATCTCGATTTTCTCTAACGGCAGTAGGCGACATCAATACTTATTCAGTTTTCTCGGAGTTGGCTATTGGCTTAGTCGAATCTTTTGGTCGTGTCGGCATAGTTGTCCCACCTGGTATAGCTTCAGACATGACAACTAAAGAGTTTTTTAATTTCTTGATTAAGAAAAACAGACTTTGCTCTTTGGTCTCCTATGTAAATGAGAGGAGCTTATTTCAAGGCGTATTACATAACTTTAGGTTTTCTTTGATGTCAGTTGTTGGAGAAAAAATTGAAATACAAGAACCTGATCTTGCGTTTGAATGTTTGAGTTTTGCTGAAGCGGAGAAACCTGAAAGGCATTTCACCTTAACGGAAGAAGAATTAAGGTTGTTGAATCCAAATACTCTCAATTGTCCTTTTTTTAGGACAGGAACGGATGCTGAGATAACAAAGAGAATTTATCAGGGTATTCCCATTATTCA
The DNA here is from genome assembly GCF_014696065.1 of Leptolyngbya sp. FACHB-261. NCBI lineage: Bacteria > Bacillati > Cyanobacteriota > Cyanophyceae > Leptolyngbyales > Leptolyngbyaceae > Leptolyngbya > Leptolyngbya sp. FACHB-261. The sequence goes on from NZ_JACJPL010000033.1 coordinate 29,981, forward strand.
AAATGAAGCCAAAGACGAAAATCCTTGGGAAATCTCTTTTGCTAGGATATTCGATATGACGAATGATAGTCATCTCTTCAGTGTTGAACAAAAAGATGATTGTGTTCGTCTTTTAGAAGGCAAAATGATCTTTAGTTTTGATCATAGAGCAGCTAGCATAGGTATAAACGCTAAAAATATTCAACGCTCAGGTCAGCCTATAGAAACCACTTTAGAAGATCATAAGGACCCATATTTTCTTACAAAACCTCAGCATTGGGTTAGTAGAAAGGAGGTGATGGCAAGACTGAGAGATCAAAAACAGGATTGGTTTATTGGTTTTCGTAGTGTTACCGGACCATCGAATGAGCGCACTTTTGTTTCTACTGTAATACCCTTTTGTGGCGCTGGTAACTCGTTACCTATCTTATTGAGTCAAAAACAGGGAAAAGACTTATTACTATGCCTAATTTCTAATCTCAATGCGTTGGTTTTTGATTTCGTGGTGAAGCAGAAAATTGGTGGAGTCAATTTGAATTTTTTTATCGTTAAACAACTTCCTGTCATCCCACCCGATCGCTACACCCAAACCGACATCGACTTCATCGCCCCCCGCGTCCTCGAACTTACTTACACTGCCTGGGACTTGCAACCCTTCGCCCAAGACATGGGCTACGACGGCGAACCCTTCATCTGGAACCCAGAACGCCGCGCCCTGCTCCGTGCCGAACTCGATGCCTACTATGCTCACCTCTACGGACTCACCCGCGACGAACTCCGCTACATCCTCAATCCCGCCGATGTCCACGGTCCCGACTTCCCCAGTGAAACTTTCCGCGTTCTAAAGAACAACGAGATAAAACTATTCGGCGAATACCGCACCCAACGCCTCGTCCTCGCCGCCTGGGATCAGTTATTCGGCAGCAGTTAAGCAAGGTTGTCTAATCATCCACAACCTTGTTTACACAGTCTTTGACTTCATACAGGAATATCAATGTACAAACCCGGCGGCCCGATTATCGATGCCCTAACCCGCATTCAAAACAATCAATATGTGCTGCCAGCCATTCAACGCGAATTCGTCTGGCAACTCGAACAAATTGCAAAACTGTTCGATAGCTTGATGCAAGACTATCCAATTGGAACCTTCCTATTCTGGAATGTAGAGGCTGTAAATAGTCACAAGTTCAAGTTTTATGGCTTTGTCCGCGATTATCACAAAAGGGATAATCCCCATTGCCCTGATTTAGGGCTGCTCCCCAACCAAAACCTAACTGCCATTCTAGACGGACAGCAAAGGCTCACTGCCCTTAACATTGGGCTTCGGGGTTCAATGTCGATGAAGGTTCCCTACAAGTGGTGGAGTAGCCCTGATGCATTTCCGAAATGCTTTCTCTACCTCGACCTACTCGCTAAAGGTGATGCTGAGTACGAAGACTTCAAATACCGATTCAAATTTCTTGAACCATCCAAAGCCAAGGACACCAGTGACGAAATCTGGTTTAAGGTTTCTGATGTCTTGAACCTCAAAGCTGGCCCTTCCATGCTGAAGTGGATTACAGATAGACACCCGAACTTGGATAACGATCGACTTAACTTGGCATTTGAAGTTTTAGCAAAACTCCACGAGACTGTACACATTAAGCCCCTTGTTCACTATTACGAAGAAACCAGCCAGGATATTGAGAAAGTTCTAAATATATTCATTCGCCTTAATAGCGGTGGAACGGTCTTATCCTATTCAGACCTTTTGCTGAGTGTTGCTGTTGCCCAATGGTCGAAACCGGATGCACGACAGGAAATCCATAACCTAGTCGATGAAATTAATGGCATTCGTGATGGCTTTAGCTTCTCGAAAGATTTTGTACTAAAAGCAGGCTTGATGTTGGCAGACATCAGTAGCGTAGGATTCAAAGTTGAGAATTTCAATCATGAGAATATGCAAACGCTGGAGTCACTCTGGCCCAAGATTCGCACTGCTATTGTATTGGCAGTTCATCTAATAGCCGACTTCGGTTTGAACTGGCAAACTTTACGAGCAGACAGTGCCGTATTACCGATCGCCTATTACCTTTACCACAAGAATTTTTCAGATAACTACCGCTCCCATAATTCCTATGATGGCGATCGAACGTTGATCAAAGGATGGTTATTCCGTTCATTGCTAAAACCATCCGGCATTTGGGGTAGTGGTCTAGATACCTTGCTCACTGCCCTAAGAAGTGTCATCAAAGACTCAACTGACCCAGGATTCCTATAGACGCTCTCAACCAGTCCATGCGGCAACGGGGTAAGTCGCTTACCTTTGAGCCAGAAGAGATCGAAGAACTGGTCTCGATGAACTATGGAGACAAGAGAGTTTTTCTATTGCTCTCTTTGCTCTATCCCTTTGTAGATCTGAGAAACCAATTTCACATCGATCACGTTTTTCCTCGATCGCAATTCAAACCAGCTCAGCTCAAGAAAGATGGATTTGATGACAATGGTGTAGAACTGCTTCGGGAACTCCGAGGTAAACTGCCCAATCTTCAACTGTTAGAAGGTAAGGAAAATATTCAGAAACAGGCTACACTTCCGGTGCAGTGGTTGAGAGATAGATACCCTGGAAGTAATGGAAAATGCAACTAATGACTACTGCGATCGTCATGATTTAGGACAATTGTCAGAGGAGTTGAAAAATTTCCAGCAGTTCTACGACAAGAGACAAACCACCTTAAAGTCCCGAATCATAAACCTCATTAACAAAACCTGATTTGGCGATCGCTCTGAATTTTTATCAGCTTGAGAATGCAATGACTATTTGGGCACTTTCATTTACCAACACTTTCTTTAGCGAGCTGCTGAACCTCCCTCAAGCAGTTCAAAAGAAGATTAGCAAAACGCTAAAGGTGCTCGAGACCGATCCGATTTCTGCCCAGGGTGATGCCAAAAAGCTGAAAGGCTACACCAACAACGTCTACCGAGTTCGCATTGGTGACTACCGCCTGTTCTATAGTTTTGGACAGGGGTGGGTAAAACTGCTCAGCGTTCGTAAGCGAGACGAGCGAACCTACGAAATTGAGCTACCCGAAGTAGATGCTCCTCTCCCACCTCCAAAAGAAAGCATTCTTGAACCCCAATACCAAGAGACTCCAGCGGCAGGGGTGACCGCATCCCAACCCATATCCCTGGCTGAACCAAGTCCTTCTACCGAGAATTCGTCGTCGATTACTACTGCATTGCCAGTCAAACTGACAGACGCACTGCTCAAGCAATGGAAAATCCCATCTGAACATTGGCCCGGAATTTTAGCCGCCCCCCACTCTGAAGCACTGCTAGAGCTGCCAATTCCCGATCACTATCTCCAGCGCATCATTGATAACCTCTATCCTCGCCCCATTGAGGAGATTATTACTGAGCGTGAGTATGTATTGAAACAGCCAGAGGATCTCGATCGCTTTGTTGAAGGGAGCCTCACAACATTTCTGCTCAAACTTGATCCAGAACAGGAAAAGCTCAAAGCCTTTGGTAAGCAAGGCCCCATTCTGGTGAAAGGTGGACCAGGTACTGGAAAATCAACGTTAGCGATCTACCGAGTGCAAGGCCTTCTAGAGCAAGGTTTTAAGCCTGTGCTCTTTACGACCTACACAAAAGCTCTGGTCACCTATTCCGAGCAATTGTTATCTCAACTTATTGGGCAATCGCTTGATCAATCGGGAGTAAAAGTCGCAACCGTTGATTCCTTAACTTTTCACTACTACGTCCAGACCTACGGCAAGCCGATGTTTGCGCGAGATGATCAGTGCCTTGCCCTGCTAGACGTTGCCCTGCAAACAGCCGAAATACCGGCAAAAAATGGTTTCGATCGCCAGGGTCGCCGTCAGTTCCTAGAAAGGCTTGGACTGCCCTACCTACTTCAGGAAATCCAAGATGTGATTGAAGCCTGGGGAATCACCAGCCTGGAAGAATACCTGGCTTTAGACCGCCGAGGCAGAGGAACACCCCTCCAGGCAAAATTGCGAGAAGCCCTGTGGAGCATTTACCAAACCTGGCAACACCTCATGGAACGGGACGGGTATATCACCTGGTCTCAGCTTCGCTGCAAAGCACTGGAAGTGGTACAGCAACTAGCAGAATCGCCCTACCAAGCCGTTGTAATTGATGAAGCCCAAGACTTATCACCCGTTTCTCTCCGATTTCTCCTGGCATTAGTGCCCTCCCTCGAAGGGGTTTACCTCACCGCTGATGCCTCACAGTCCCTATACCAGCGTGGTTTTAGCTGGAGGCAAATTCACGCCGACCTGAAGGTGACTGGACGAACGTTGCTGCTAAGGAGGAATTATCGGAATACTGAGCAAATCATAACGGCTTGTGCCACGATTTTAGAGGGGACACCTGCCGGGGATACTGAATGTTTGGCTCAAGAGCCGTCTGCCTACCAGGGAGAACTTCCAACCATCATCCTGACCGATAGCGTTGAGCAGGAAAGCCGGTTGATCCATTCGTTCTTCATCGAAGCTGCCAAACATTGCCGCTTGCCGCTGCATGGAGGGGCAGTGCTTTGTCCAAGTATCGCAATGGGGAAAGCGATCGCGCAACGTTTGGTGAAACAGGGGGCAGAAGCACAATTCGTTGCAGGCAATGATATCGATCTAAATGCGACGTATATCAAGGTCATGACACTCCACTCTGCCAAAGGCTTGGAATTTCCGTTTGTGGCAGTAGTGGGACTGCGTGAGGGAATACTTCCATATATCAGTGCAGATCTGCCGGAAGACGAAATGAAGCCTGTTTTAGACGAACAGCGTCGCCTATTCTATGTGGGATGTTCACGAGCTATGCGAGCACTGATTGTCAGCGGTTCGCGCTCCAGTCCTTCATCGTTTTTAGACGGTCTCTCTGATCCTTATTGGAAAAAGTAGGAAGGTTCTATGAAGGTCCCCGTTCGGTTACACGAGCTGCTCCAGCAAAGCAATGAAGCTATGAAGCCGTTCTTGATGCTGATTGGGCAGGGCAGTGCCGAGATAGATTGCACTGGAGTAGAATCGCTGGAACCCGAACAGTTAGACCTTCTCTTTTCTTATGCCCCAGACAATTGGGATATTGCAGACCTCTGGCCCATCATTAATGTCGATACCCTATCCGACAACCTAGCTGCTCAGTTAGAGCAATGGATTAACCAACGTCGAGGCAGAATACTCGTCCAAGACTTATCTGCAAATCAGCCAGCCGAAACAAGCGATTGCCCCACTCTGGATATTTTCAATCTTCGCGATGAGGTGATCGGGGATTACCGGAAATACATCGAGAGTTTTCTGAAAATCCGCGACCAGCGAGTGAAAGATTTTGTCGATCGAGAGCTAGAACGGGGAGAGCTGTGGCCAGACCCGTTGGTGCAGCTTAATCCGTCCTATCGACAAGGAGCTAATATCCCTACCCTTATGAGCGAGGGAATATTGCATCCATCCTGCGATCGCTATTTCCCAGACTATGTTTCTAAATACAGCTTTCGGTTACATCAAGAGCAAGCGTTTCGGATCGCGCAGCGCCAAGAACCTTATGTTCTAACCACTGGAACCGGCTCTGGGAAGAGCATGACGTATGTTATACCCATTTTTGATGACCTGCTGAGAAATCCAGGTGTTAAGGGAGTCCGGGCGATTTTGGTCTACCCCATGAATGCCTTAATTAACTCCCAAAAAGAAGAATTCGATAAATTCTTAAGCCAGGTTCCAGGTACGCATATCCGCGTTGAGAAGTACACCGGGCAAGAAAACCTAGCAAAGAAAACAGAGATTCAGAACAACCCACCCCAGATTATTCTGACCAACTACATAATGCTGGAGCTAATGCTCAGCCGTAATCAGGAGGAGAAACTAGTTGCATCCCCTGACCTGAAATTCCTGATTCTTGATGAACTGCACACCTACCGGGGTCGTCAGGGTGCAGATGTGGCAATTCTGATTCGTAAACTGCGACAGCGCTGTGGACAGAAACTGTTGTGCATTGGCACCAGCGCCACGATGTCCACGGAAGGAGCGCGATCGAATCGAAATCAAACCGTTGCAGCTGTTGCCAGTAAACTCTTTGGCATTGAGGTTAAAGCAGAGAATGTTGTTTATGAAACGTTAGAACGGACGATTCAGCGTCCCGATCCGACAGTGGATGAACTACGGGAGGCGATCGCCGTAGGACTACCCCCAGAAGAAGAACAAACTTTAGCAGCATTCCGATCGCACCCTCTAGCTGCCTGGATGGAGATGGCCTTTGGACTTCAGGAAGAAGAAGGGCACCTAGTTCGACGAACACCCATTTCGCTAGCCACTGGCGCAGCCAAACTCGCTGCAGAAACTCAGACCGATGAAGGAGCCTGTCTTGAACTGCTACGGGGGATGTTTTTCTGGGGGAGTAAGACGAAGGGGCTTGCTTTCCGGTTACACCAATTCATTTCCCAAGGGGGAAGCGTGTATGCCACGACTGAGAAACGGGGCGATCGCTTACTGACCCTCGAAGGGCAATACTCAACAACTGAGGATCGACTGCTCTATCCCCTCGTATTTTGCCGGGAGTGTGGTCAAGACTATTACCTTGTTCATTACGATCGCGACCAGAACGAAGTAAAGCCACTCCTACCCACGGCCCTGAGTGCTAGCTTGGAAGACTCCAATATTCGAGAGGGATACATCACTCTAGATGAACCAGGATTATGGGATGAGAGTGAAGAAGACCGCCTTCCAGATACCTGGTTCAATGAAACAAAGCGTCAGGGAAGAGTTCCCAAGAAGGAATACGCTGACTTTATTCCTCAGCGGTTGCGGGTGCTGCCGAGTGGTCGAGTCGTTTCATCTCTTTTCGAGGGTACGTCTTACTGGTTTACCCCTAAGCCATTCCTGACCTGCTTGAACTGCGGGGTCGTTCACGACAAGAAGAAAAACGAATTTACGAAACTTTCGCGCCTAAGTAGCGAAGGCAGAAGTACCGCAACAACATTGCTTTGTCTTTCAACTGTGAATCGATTGAAGACGAGCGGAGCAATATCACCACAGGCTCAAAAAATTCTGAGTTTCACCGATAACCGTCAGGATGCCTCACTCCAGGCAGGCCATTTTAACGACTTCGTGCAAACGAGTTTATTGCGAGCTTCCTTGAACGGTGCGATGCAAGCTAAGCAAAAACTAACCCATACAGAGTTAGCCCAAGCGGTGGTTGAGCAGATGGGCCTATCTCAGGCAGATTATGCCAAACAGGTTGCAGACTATGGTCCTGGTAAGCGTCGGAACGAAGAGGCATTTCGCAATCTCATTGAATATCGGCTCTATGAAGATTTGCGAAAAGGCTGGCGGATTGTTCAGCCGAACTTAGAGCAGTGTGGACTCTTGGGAATTGAATATGAGGGACTTGAAGAAGTCTGTAGAGCAACAGAATTTTGGCAGAAGCACGGGCACCCAATTTTGCTTCAAGCCAGCTCGGAACAACGCTACGAAGTAGTTCGAGCTGTGCTTGACCAGCTTCGTAAGGATTTAGTGCTGGATGCAGAACTGCTGCAACCACAACGAGTTGATCAGCTTAAAAAAGAAGTGCGTCAAGCAATTAAAGATCCGTGGTGTTTTGATGAGTATGAACGTCTCAACGAAGCGCGATGGGCCTCAATCTCAACAGCAAAGGCAGGTAGAGATGTCATTAAGCTCACAGCACGCAGCAAAATTGGTAAATTTTTGCGCTCTGCCCAAACTTGGACGTGGCGTAACCAAAATATCTCTGAGGCAGATTATGACGGCTTGATCAAAACTCTCATAGCAGCACTGGCAGACACTGGCTATCTTCTCCAGGAGGGGCAAGATGTCCAAATTCGGATTGATGCGATGATTTGGAGGGCACAGCAAGCCAGCCATATCAAGCCAGACCCGATGACCTCAAAACGATTGCAGGGGACTGAAGATGTGCAGTTAGAGGTCAACCAGTTTTTCCAGGAGTTCTATGGCAGAAGTGGCCCAAATGTTCACAATATGGAAGGGCGTGAGCATACGGGGCAAGTGAAAAATGAAGATCGACAAAAAAGAGAAACCCAGTTCAGAAATGGAGAACTTTCAACCCTTTTCTGCTCTCCCACGATGGAGCTTGGAATTGACATCTCAGATCTGAATGTCGTTCACATGCGAAATGTACCGCCCAGTCCGGCTAATTACGCCCAACGGAGTGGGCGAGCTGGACGAAGTGGACAGGAGGCATTAGTCATTACCTACGCCTCAGTTGGGAGTGGACATGATCAATACTTCTTCAGGCGACCGGAGCAAATGGTTGCTGGTGTGGTTGTACCGCCTAAGTTAGAGCTAGGAAACCAGGATCTGATCAAATCGCATATTCACTCTCTATGGTTGGCTCATACAGGTCTTTACCTTGAGAGTTCAATGAATCAGATCCTCGATCTGGAGGGTAATGGCTACCCACTCAAAGAGATGATCCGCAACCAGCTCACTTTATCCTCTGATACTTTGGATCGCTGCTTTCAAGCAACAAAGGTCATTTTAGAGGATGCATTCTGTACGGCTGATTTACGACGGGCGACTTGGTATACAGAAGACTTTCTCCGGCAAGTCATCGAGGATGCACTGACAAGCTTTGATCGAGCCTGCGATCGGTGGCGCAAACTTTACCGCGATGCAGTCACACAGCTTGAAGCATCCCGGCAAACGATTGATAAAGCCACACGAGGTTTGACGTCTCAGGAAGAGCGAAATAATGCTGAAGCCCAAGAACGGGAAGCAAAACGACAAATTGACTTATTGGTGGGGCAGACGAATCAAGGCAAGAATCAGTCGCAGTTGGAATTTTACCCTTATCGCTACTTTGCCTCCGAAGGTTTTCTACCTGGCTATAACTTTCCTCGATTACCAGTACGGGCATACATCCAGGCAGGGGAAGATGGAGAATTTGTTTCCCGACCACGAGTAGTGGCGATTCGCGAATTTGCACCTCGAAACATTCTCTACTATGAAGGAAGTAAATTTCAAATCTCGAAGACCCGTATTCCTGTAAAGGGTATTGAAAGCGGGTATCAGCGGGTCGCACTCTGCCCGCAGTGTGGATATTTCCATACAGGGGATGATTGGCAGAGAGACCTATGTGAAAACTGTAATATCAAGATTGCACCGGATAGCTATGGCAATCCTGCAAAACTCAATCGAGTATTGAGTATGGAGACGATGCTCACTCGACGACGTGAACGAATCACTTGTGATGAGGAAGAACGGCTTAAGTACGGCTATAACGTCACAACCCACTTCCGCTTTGAACAGCAAAAACGAGAGTTAGCCGTTGTTACTGCCGAAGATGGCACGAAGCTACTGGAGATCACCTATGGCGATACAGCAAATATTTGGCGGGTTAACCGAGGCTTAAGGAGTAGTCAGGAGAGAGGATTCAAAGTCGATCGTGCAACGGGAACTTGGGGAGATACCAAGAGTGAGGAGAACCCCGATACGTTGCAAACAGAAGTGCATCTAATGGTTGAGGATGTTTGCAACGTACTTCTCATCAAACCCTTCAACATTCCGATACAGCATTCAGATAAGTTCCTGGCTAGTTTCCAATATGCGATGGAAAGAGCTATTCAGGCTGTATATAAACTCGAAGAGAACGAACTCGCATCTGAACGGCTGGGACAGGGGCAATATCTTCTATTCTGGGAAGCTTCCGAGGGCGGTGCTGGTGTTCTCTCACAAATACTAGAAAATCCAGCAGCATTCCAAGCATTAGCGAAAGAAGCTTTAGATATCTGCCACTTTGTTCATGAAAAAGAGAGCTGCACCAAGGCTTGTTATGAATGTCTCCTCTCCTATCGCAATCAATTTGACCATCCACTACTCGATCGCCATGCAATCCGTGGATACCTTGATCAACTTACAAAAAGCACAATAAGCCGCCATGTTCAAGGAATGTCCCGTGAGGAACAATACCAGCAATTACGAGCACAGACAGATCCAAACTCAGCCTTTGAACGAGAATTTCTCGATGAACTGTACAACCAAGGCATAAAGTTGCCAGACTCAGCCCAAGAACTGATCCCAGAGGCTAATGTAAAGCCTGACTTCCTGTACCGAGATGCCAAAGTAGCAATTTTCTGTGACGGTTCAGTTCATGACCATCCTGAACAACAGGAGCAGGATCGCATTGCCAGGGAGAACCTCAAATATTCTGCTGGATACTACGTTCTTACCTTCCGCTACAACGAAGATTGGAGGGCAAAGTTAAGTGTGTTGAACTCCTTTTAATCGAAGCTAATCCCAGAAGTGAAAAGCCTTTGATACCGATAGGCATTGAGCACCTAGGTAAAACATTTAAAATTTGCTGTTGAATGTTCTGCTAAAAAGAAGTACATTCTTCCTTTCAAAACTAGGAATCTTGTGGACTAGGCGTTCTTAGCTCTATCCAGCGTAAGCATTAAGTTCATCAGGGGCTGGGCTATCTTCTCCATAAATTGCCCGCTCCTCAAGACGTCGTTCTCTTCTTATCTGCCTCATGACAGCTCGCCTTTCTTGGGCCGCTTGCCTGCGTTCCTGTGTGCAGTTTTGCGCTTGTAGTACAGTCTCAACTCCTGTAGGACCTGCAGTAAGCATTGAGCCAGGTGAGGCAAAGACTGAACTCTTTGGTAGTTTCTCTTTGTGCTTCATCGCTGCTTCCATTGCTGTTTGCACCCACTGCTGCTCATGCACCTGAGCCTGACGCAGGTTCTGCAACTCAGCTTGGTGAATCGCTTCACAATCCTCTGGACTCACAAACTCGTCCATTGTTCCTCCAGCAAAGCGAGGCATAGAGCTTGTCTCTCGAATCCTGGTCTGCGGGTTGACCTGCTCAAACTCTATCCACAATCCACCGCAGGCAGACCGCTGGCAGCGGATGGGCGGTTCAAAGGTCTCATAGTTAGCAAAGTCCGGTCCCAGATACTTACGCACGTTCAGAGGTGAAATTCGTCCAGTGTCGTAGCAGCATAGGCAGCACCAGCTCAGAGACGTAGAGCTTCTCGAATGAGGCTGAGGCTGCTGAATCTGCTCAAACGGGTGGGTCTGCTTGCGGCGGTATTGTCCCAGCATCAGAGCAAGCCTCGCTTGTTCACAAAACGGGCAAAGCGAGCGCGCTCCTGATTGATAGCGTTGGGCTGGCTAGGGTCATGAACAAAGGGTTGATACTGCAATTGCCTGAATTCAGCCAGCCACTGCTCAAAGCGAGGGTCTGCTGTCCAGTCGTAATTAGGAGAGGCACTAGAGACCTGAGCTGCGGAGTTAGGTTCAGAGGGTTGAGTAGCAGGTTGACCTGCTTTGAAACTGAGCCAGTCGCGATGGTTCGGGTCAAGGGCAATAGACTGAACCACCTTGGCTAGATACCCCTCGCCCTTGTCAGGGTAGTGCCCGCGCAGCCATTGATTGAGAGCCTGGAACTGAGCAGCATCAACCCAAGGGCCATCCAGTAGACCAGGAGCAATTCGCCTTTGTACCGCTGCCTGTGCTCTCTCCTGCTGCAGGGCTAAAAGGGCTGGCGCTCCGACTGCCTGAGCTTGTTGATAATAGGCTTGAACAACGTCTTGGCTAGCCGCTACAGGAGTTTGGAGTCTGGAAGGGGTTCGAGAGGCTGAGGGGGGTTCTTGATCGTTCGATTCCAATCTCTCTTTCTGCAGTTCGGTTTGAGCTAGCGGCTTCGCCTGTGAGAGGGGTAGGGGAGAGAGAACTTGTTGGGATTGCCTGAATGGGAATTCCTTATAGGGATTACCTTTGTTTGGTGGATCCACTACCACTCCTCCTGGTGGATCCACCACCACCCCTCCTGGTGAATCTGCTACCACCCCCCTAGTGTTTCCCAAACGGCTAGTGGCTGCACTACCAGTCGTAGATCTGCGACGGATGGTGGATTTAGGGCAAGGTCTCAGTTCCTCAACTTGCTCTGGATGGCACCAAGAGCTATTGTCAGTAGGGCGATAGATCAGGGAGTAACCCGCGCCTTGGCTATCATCTTTTTCCAACAGTCCAAAAGCACACAAGGCGCGAAGAGCATCTCTCACTTTGTCCTCGCTCATCTTGCAAGTTTTCGCCATTCTGGGAATGCTTTCGTAAGCCCTACCTCTACGCACAATTCGGGCGTAGATTCTGAACTCAAAAGGATCTAAACCATAGTCATCTAAATTACTTGGAACAAACAGCTTGTACAGGTTTTCCTGTCTGGATCGTTCAGCAATTGGATTTGGCAGAATCTGGAGAGTTTGCATCATGTTACTGTCTCGATAATTCACAAGAAATGCTAGAGAAAACGATGCTCATTCTTGCTAGGAGCACTGTGGAATAGTTCTGGCAGGAAACTTACAGATCCTTGTGCTGAAAGGTGGCAGTTTCAACTAGCTGGCAGGCTCTACCCCAGGGGTAGGCTGGCCTTTGAGATACACTAGGAAATTGAGCAACTCTTCGTCAGTTAGCTGCCTACGAGACTTCTTGCCATAAGTGGCTTGAAGATATCGAGTGCCAGTGGTTGCATCCCAGCGCAAGCGCACTAGTTCGACGTCAATCTGCGCCCGTACAGTCACTAGAGTCAGAAAACCAGAGGATTGCTGCTGACAAATGTGCTTCCGGACCTCTCGCTCATGGGCCTGCAATTGAGCAACGAGCGCAGGTGTCTCCAGCAGTGTTGGCCATTCAGGAGAAGACTGTAGAGTTGCTACAGCATCGTCCACCTGGCGCTCACAGGTAGCCTCTTTGAGCTGTTGTCGATAGGTGCCCATAGCGGTAGAACTGGCTATAGAGGCCTGCCCATTGACACAAGAAGCTTGCAGGACATTAGCAATGTTATCGGGCAGTGCTTCTGGTTCAATGTCCTTGAAGGTGATGAGGGTCTGGGAGCTTTTGACCTCACCCTCGGCTATTTCTCGACTGAACCAAATGGACTTGTTGCACTGAGGCTTGCAGCGCCGTACCCATAACAGCCCACGGCACTCGAGCAGCATTGGACCATTATTGTCCGATTGCTTGACAGTCGCTCCTACAGAAGACCAATCAAAAGTAGGGTACTCCTTCAAAGGGAGCTCGTACTCCTGTGGCCTTTGGACAGCAGTAACCTGAGCAGCAAGGGCTTGAGCGATCTGCTCTAGAGCGAGGGTAGATCTCTCAACCAAGCCAACCAACTGAACGGTGAGTTCGGTTTGCATGGGGTGTTTGGAAGAAGAAAGCAGCGATGGAGGGGTTCTGAGGCAAACTGAATGGAGGCAATGCCCTTAGCTAATGAAGGAGGTTTGCTCGATTAGGTTTGGATGTAGCAAACAAATTGGCTGGGCACTGAGAAGAGCAGCTGAGGCACCAGCAACAGCAGTCATGGCACTCTGAGCACATGCGTTCATCTTTAACCTACTCGCCGAGGTGCAGATCCTCAACGAAGAGTTAGCTCTGTAACTCAAACTTTGGTGCAGTTCAGTAGAGCCAAACTCATAGAGCGGCCGATTACCTTCATGCAGGAAGTGCTCCTACCCAATCAAGGTAGGAGCTAGCAAAAGCCCTATGCGATGGACGTTGGCCAGGGGTCAGGTTCAAACATCTCTAACAGCGGCTGGGTAACGGACATTTTGATGTCGATCTCACGCCACTGATAACTGATGTAGTTGGGATACTGGCTCTGTAGCCAGGTCTTGATGGCCTCAGTAGTCCAGTCAATGCCAGCCTCGATCAGAATGTTGAACGGTGGAATTTGCTTGTTCTTGTGGGCAACGCGGCAGGCCCAGAGCTTGTGAGGTGCGCGGCCATCAACAGACTCTCTAGCAGGTTGATCTGCTTGTGCAATCATAGATTTACTCCTCTGTGAGTGCCCTTCGGTAGTGATTTCCCGTCCCTTACCGAGGGGCCTATCATTTACATCTCCATGCTAGCATTGTTTGTGCACAATGTGCACTAGAAGGAATTCTAAATGCTTGCACAAAGGGAAGTTAGAGCCGAACACTTAGAACTGGTGGTCCGGTATATCAAGTCAGTCCCGCCGCCCCCTCGAATGGAACCGAGCGAATTCATGGCACGGTGGGCTATCACCCAAGAGCAACTGGCAGACCTCTTAGGTGTTTCTAGAAGCGCAGTTGCTCATTGGTTCAGTGCCCTGGACAGCAAGCATAAGCGCAACCCACCGGAATCCGTAAAGAGGCAGTTAGCGGAGATCAATGCTCTCTGGAGCCTCTATGAGAACGAGCCAGAGCATCTGAGGCAAGCTTGGGAAGCAAGAAGGCTTAGGATTCTGAAGGCATCATCTCCACCTCCTGATGGTCCGTCTTGACTTCAAATTCGTAAATTCTCATTGCACATTGTGCACAAATTTCTTGCCCTTCAGCCATGAAGGGCTTTTTGATGGTTATTAAGCGATGGGTTCAGTTGAAGTCCCCGTCCGGGAAAGTTCAGGTTCCGCACCTCAATCCAACCGGGACAGGACCTAAAGGGAACCCAAAAAGGACACAAATCATGCGAGACAAACTGGGCCCATGAGGAGTGCACACGTTCAAGGCGAAATTCTACATACACCTAGAACTCTGGCTAAGCAGCTCGGAATTACTGAACGAAGCCTGAACCGTCTCGTCCGCCAGCTCCGTCTCTCCCGACCACCGCGAGGTGGGCATCTAAGCGCCACCGCTCAATGCATCTTGCAGGAATACTGGGAAGCCGTGCATGAGCTGCGGTTACTGAATAAGGACAAGTACATCACTGAGGTCCTTGGCAGAAAGGACGGGCTGAACCTTTATGTCCAGCGTGTGTATCGCATGACCCTCGAAGAGTACAAGCAAACAATTAAAGGCAAAACTCATGAGCACCCCTAACGAGTTAGCACATGAACTTGACATTGATGCAAGCGAGATCCACACCCTTCTGACCCGACTGAGAATGCCCATTTCTGAAGAACTGACTCCAGAACAGGAGGACTTAATTCGTATGGCGAAGGTGGATGCAGACGAACGAGGCGTTAGCCTTCTTGACGTCGTGCCAGAAATTAACCCACCCGAAGCTCAATCCTCTGATTCTGCTCCTGCCAGCAACAGCAGTAACTCGTTTCTGACTCTGGAGCAAAGCGCCTCTGCATCTGTCCATGCAGCATCGGGAGCGAGCGATGCCCTAGCTCAATCTTTTGCTGATGAATTTTGGGCAGATGTTTGGACCAAAACCCATGGCCTGATCCGCAGTCCCCAAAGTGTTGAACTGCCCCGCGCTTCCGCTGCTTTCCAGCAGATGGTTGAAAGCATTCGGGGGGAGTTACAGACGGGGGTGACGCTGCTGGGAGGCTACCACTTGCAGGGCATGCAGGCAGCTCAGGCCTTGAAGAGGTCATCGATGCAGCCGTTACCCGAGTCTGGACAGGCCTAAAGTCGCGAGCAGGGCAGATTGCGAGCCAGGGCACCGTGGTTGCCCTCTCCTGCCTAATTTGCCTGATGCTGGGGCGGCTCTATCGCTTGCCCCTCAGAATCACTGTGCCTTTAGCCCTCTGCACTGCACTGCTTTTACTCGACGACAAACCGAGATCGAAATCCCACTCCCTTCAACCCGAGTTCCAACAGGAGCCACAACATGACCCTCAACCTCTCTCTCCCTTGCCTGACGCCTCGTCCTCCTCTGCACAATTGCCTCTCCCATCTCTGCCAGAAAACGCTCAAGCGCATCCTCCCACTTCTATACTGCCAAAACTGGCTGGAAGCTCGCTCCAAAGCGCTGCGATTGGGACTGTTATGGGCGATTGCTCTGCTCAGCTTTCAAGCTTGTTGCTGGGGTGCCCCGCTGGTCCTGACCCAGATAGTGATGAGTACCGCCATGCTTGCCGTCACCAAAGGGAGCGGGCTTAGAGCACTGGGGGCATGGGCATGAGCGCTCTACAAGTGCGCTACCAGGCAGCAATGGTGTTCCTGCTCTCTACCCTGCTCACCCCAGCTCTGATTGCAGGCGTAGGAGCCGTGCGCGGCTACAACTTTGCCTCAATCGGCTTTCTGACTGCTTTGGGATTAGTGGGAGGTGCAGGCAACGGTCTAGTCTGCTGGTGGTTTTTGCAGCGCCAGGAGAACACTCTCAAACTTCTCAAACCGCTGCCTGAATCGAAGTTTCGGCGTGAAGCTGTGGAGGACCGTTCGCGATGAGTGAACCGGCTGAAGATCTAAAGACCCCAACCACTCGTGCTCCCTGGCACCTGTTCTGGATTACTCAAGGACTGTTGCGAGGGGCTGCTTGGGCTCAAGCGAACCCTAAGCGCGCAGTCCTAGGTTTAGCCTTTGTGGTGCTCAGCGTCCAAACCCTCGGGCAAGTGAAACAAGCTCCCCCGGCCCAGGACCAGGAACCCATCGTTGCGCCAGAGGCGAAAGCTCCCTTCAAAACTCAACTTGCTCAATCAGAAGCGGACTACCGCCAAGCTCAAGCCCAGTTCCTGCAAACGCAGACCCGATTAGACGAAGCGAGCTTGCAAGCCCTGCGCAGTTACCTCATCCTGCGGGCTTGGTCCTGGCGAGACCAAGCGAAAGGCAAGCGGACCCAGTTAGATGCTGATGATGCTCTGTTTTTCGGTCGCCTCGGACAACAGCCCAAATTCCAAAGTGGGCAAAGTAATCCTGAGCAGGTCGAATATGGTCATGGCTTACTCGAGGACTTAGCCATCCAGTTAGCCACAGCAGGGCAATTACCCGCTCTTGGAATTCACGAACTCCCTGCTGCTGAATCCGTTAAGGCGGCGCCCGGTACCCTGCTGATTCGCCTGGAAACTGCTCGTCAAGCCAAGGTCACAGCCATGAGTCAATCCGAGCGTTGGCGCTCTATTGCTCAACAGGAGGCTGAAGGTGACTCGCCCTAGTCCGCCTAACTTGCTGCTGAGCAGTTGGTGCAGCTTGCTGCTCATGGGCAGTGCCGCTCTTCTTGCTGAAAGTGCGACGCACATTCAAGTCGAGGTTCAAACCCGCCCCGCCCTGTTTGAGCCTGAGCCAGACCAATTTACTCCCGGCATCCAGCAGCTCAAGACCTACTCCTGGTATCCCACCCGCCCGGCTAGTTTGTTTGTCGCCCTAGCCAGTGGTGTAACTGGAGCCGCCTTAGGCTGGGACATGCTGGGGCAGCTCTCCGCTTTAAATCAGGGTAGCAACAGCTCTCGGGCAACCTCAGAGCGTGGCAGTGATTCACCTGCCTCCCTGCTCAGCCATCCTCGTCCTGTGCGCTGGTTTGAGGAACTAGTGAACTCAGGGCTTGGCTTGGTCTATGGAGTTCAAGGGTCGCGCAAGTCAGCAATCGTGCGCAAAGTCGTCGAGCAGCGGCTCAAGAGCGGCTACCGGGTTGAAATTGCTCACCCAGGCGCTAAAGCAGGCGAGTACCGCGGGCTCAAGGTTTACGGGGCCGGGGAAGACTATCTCGAAATAGACCAAGCGCTTGAGAATTTCCTAGACCAATTCCAGAAGCGGGCCCTGGAGTTTGCTACCAACCCCAATCCCACCTTTGAGTCCTACACCTTAGTCTGCGAAGAGGTTACTCGCTACCCCGGTAATGTCAGTCGCTGGCCTGAGTTTCTCAAAATCGCTACTAGCGACATTCGTAAGAAACACATGTCGGTATTGCTGGTCGCCCACGGCGACACGATGCAACTGCTAGGCATGCCACCTGGGTTTTCAGAAACACTTAAAGCCTCTGCTCTCAAAGTGGAACTGTTTGCCAATCCTGACCGCACACCCAAACTCAAGGGCAAGCTCCATGTTTACCGTCAGCAGCCCTTAGACATTACTCTCACCGCTGAGACACAACTCCAAGAAGACTTTGATTACACCCCGCTCATCAAAAGGAGAGTGGCATGAGTGATGGCTATAAGCGAGGTGGTTTCACCCTTTACCCTATCGCTTGGGGTGGCTTAGCCTTCTGGCTCATTTGCGGACTGTTCTTCTATTTCAGTTCTGTCACTGGTTCAGGTATCCAACCGCGAACCCTTTGGGATTATCTCCTGCCTTGGAATTGGTTCAGTTGGGGAGGGGTTGGCGCTCACCAAAACATTAATCGATTCAACAGCACAGTGGTTGGGCCGACCAATTATAGCCCTACGCACGCACGTTAGGACGCTATTCTAGAGAGAGAAGCATTGAGATACACCCATGCCTGCGCCTTACAGTTATGACCTACGCACCAAAGCGATCGAAGCCGTTA